>CAYWHV010000073.1:0-9735 GCA_964458045.1 uncultured Methanospirillum sp. | reverse complement strand
TATTGTAACGATCAGATGGTTCATCAGTTCACTGGGTCCTTAATGGGATTTTTTGAAGATTTCAAAGATATTTTAGTTCAAGAAAACATTTTTACTCGAATCAGTAAAAAATCTCTCCGATCTACACCCTATAGCACGTTCCCGTGACGATTCAGCCGGATTAAAGATCCATGCAATTTAATATTTTTTTACTGAAATAAATTAAACTAACTGCTAACAGGGTACTATTGGTTGTACCTTCATAATATCCGGATTCCCTAAATACCATACAATCCAAGGGATCTCAATCCCCAAGTTGAACCACAACCTGGTGATCGCCCTCTTCATCAGTGAGATGAACCGTATTCTCTAATTGGATACACCCTTCAACGCTTACCGATTTGACTGCTGATCCCGGACCATTTTTTATTACAGAGATATGATACCACGAAGAGTGGTACCGCAGATCAATCATATATGACCTCCAGGTATCCGGGATACAGGGATTGAACGTCATACAATCCCCATGAATCTCAATACCGAGCAGGGATTCGAGAATCAGCGTATACATCCATCCAGCAGATCCCGAATACCATGTCCAGCCTCCCCGTCCGGAATAGGGAGGAGTAGTATAGATATCAGATGCAATAACATACGGCTCAACCCGGTATTTTAGAACATCGTCATGAGTTTTACCATGATGTACCGGGCTGATATACGATACCAGTCTCCATGCCTGTTCGTGATCTTTTAGTGCTGCAAAAGCCATCGCTACCCAGATGGCTGCATGGGAATAATGCCCGCCGTTTTCTCTGACACCGGGGACATACCCTTTAATGTATCCGGGATTCATCAGGGATGAATCAAACGGAGGGGTGAAGAGAGAAATTAACCCGTCATCGTGCCTTATGAGATGAGTTCCTACTGCTTTCATTGCAGAGATAGTCCTCTCTTGTGATCCAGCACCTGAAAGGACAGCCCAGCTCTGGGAGATAGAATCTATCCTGCATTCCTGATTCGTAGAAGATCCGAGTGGCTGCCCTGAATCGAAATAGGCACGACGGTACCATTGCCCGTCCCATCCGTTTTTCTCCAGGTTTTCCCTCAACTGATCAGCATGTACCCGGCAATAGTCTGCAAATTCAGGATCATTGTGAAGCAGAGAGATCTCTAAAAACCGTGTTAGCAGATCATAGAAGAAAAATCCGAGCCATACACTCTCTCCCTGCCCTCCTGCTCCCACAAGGTTCATCCCATCGTTCCAGTCTCCGGTTCCCATCAAAGGAAGTCCGTGAACACCAACCTTCAGGCCTGAACGGATAGCCCGGACACAATGCTCATAGAGCGTACCGTCTGATCCGGAGATTCCAGGGAGATCATAATATGAGTCCTCATCAGGGAGTACCTTTCTCCCTTCAAGAAACGGGGTTACTTCATCAAGAATCTCACTATCATTCGTTCCGGTTACATACCTGCAGGTTGCATACGGGAGCCATAAATAATCATCAGAACAACGGGTTCTCACTCCTCGCCCGCCAGGCGGATGCCACCAATGCTGTACATCGCCTTCTAAAAACTGGTGAGAAGCACAGAGGAGGATCTGTTTTCTTGCAAGGTCTGGTTTTGTGTGGATAAGGGCCATCACATCCTGCAGTTGATCCCGAAATCCAAATGCTCCCCCTGACTGATAGAATCCGGAACGTGCCCAGAGACGGGAGACAATAGTCTGATAGAGAAGCCACCCGTTGACGAGCAGATCCACGGACGGTTCGGGAGTCGTGATATTCACGGCTTTGAGCGTTGATGTCCAGTACTCTTTCACCGCTTTCAGTGACTCACGTGCAGCTCCAACTCCCCGGCTGCGGAGAACAAGACTTCGTGCATCCTCCTCATCACGACCGAGTCCAAGGGTAAAGATGATCTCACGTTCCTCCCCATCAGCAAGTTCACATAAGACCTGGAGTGCCGCACACGGGTCAAGACCTGCTCCGGTTTTATTGGAGAGTCGTTCCTGCTCCATTGCTGCCGGTTTTTCCAATGAACAGTTACGCCCGATGAATTCGTATCGATCTCCGGTAATGGTTCTAATCGGGACATTTGAGTCAAGAAAAGCAACTCTTCCCGGAAACTCAGAATTATATGGATTTTTAGCAAAGACCGCTCCGGTAACCGGATCAATCTCTGATATCACATAGGGCAGTGATCGAGACCTGAGTTCTCCTAAAACCCATTCAACATAGCAGGTAACTGAGAGGATTCGGGATTGTCCTGACTGATTTTTTACCCGAAGAGAGAGAAATTTTACCTGATCATCACGCGATACAAAGATCGTCAGTGTGGTATGAATACCGAATCCTGAGTATTCAAAGACTGAATAGCCAAATCCATGTATGGTTTTGTAATTGTTATGTCCCCTGACCGGTAATGGAGTCGGAGACCAGAATCTGCCGGTCTCTTCATCCCTGATATACAGGGCCTCACCAGAGGAATCAGAGACCGGATCGTTTGTCCAGGGAGTAAGTCTGAACTCATGAGAATTTTCGCTCCAGGTATACGCACTCCCACTCTCTGATATCACGGTCCCAAAATTCTCATTTGCCAATACGTTTACCCAGGGTGCCGGAGTTACTTTTCCTTTTCCGGTGAAGATGACATACTCCTTTCCATCAGGTGAAAACCCTCCAAAACCGTTGAAATATTGGAGGTCTTCACCAGAAATACTGATCCCAGTATCATTCTCATGAATTGATGCCCTGATTGGGATGAGCTGAGGTACAGGAGTTACCTTCCAGCCAGGCCGGTCGAGTTGCATCGCAAGACTACCCCTTCGGTCAGAAATTATCGCCCGTGCGACGGTCTGAATCAGGATACGATCCTCATCTGACATCTGTTCCATATGGCGGATAAAGATGCCCCCTTTCTGATTTAATTGAGGATGATCAGAACCCTGGGGAATCTGACGCATTATCTCATCATGCAGATCCTGCCGGTATCCTGATTGCTCCTCATTCCAGATCACCAGATCAACCATCAGACCTTTTATTCGCCAGTACTCATGGGCCTGAACCATCTCTTTTATCAGACCAATTCCGCTCAGGTGTTGAATTCTTACCAGAACTATGGGAATATCTCCTGATATTCCATATCCCCAAAGACCTGACTGCCCACGGGAGTTCTTTTCCAGTATCTTCTGACTCGCCCTCCGTGAGGGATGGGTGTAGATAACCGATGAAGCAAGCCTCCCAAATAGCTGGGCATCCTTCTCTGTTGCATTCAATTGTTTGAGTATGACCTGAGCATGTGTCCATGCAAGTTCGGAGACCCGATCGGCGATGTAACTATCATAATACTTGTCAACAAGGGCAACCGATTTATCCCTGCTCTCACTGACTCCGGTGAAAATATTCACTCCTGCAGTCTCCTGTGGATCCAGTACAATTGTACATCTGATAGCAACCACGGGATCAAGCACAGAACCTGCTGAGTTAGAAAGAACTGATGAATCAGTCATGGCAGCAGGATTTGAGAGAGAATTCGTTCTTCCGATAAAAGTTCCCCTGACTGTTTCAAATGAGATTTCTCGTGACATCGTGCCATGAACAGTCATGAGATGAAGCATCCATGGCGGCTTTTCGTCCTCTGAACGTGGTCTTCTTGTGGCTATGATTGCATTCTTCTCCTGAAGAAGTTCAGTCTGAACAAAAAGGTTACTAAAGGCCGGATGTGATTCATCAGAGGTCTGGGGAGCGAGGACTACCTCGGCATAACTGGTAAATTCCAGGGTCTTTCGTTTCCAGGACCGGTTTGTTACCCGTATTCTTCGAAGTTCCACATCATCTTCAGGAGAAACGATTATCTCTGTGTTGGTATCAAACTCCCGGTCACGTCTTCTGAATTCAGCACGGGCCTGTTTGAAAGTTGTTTGAAAGGTTTCAGGATTCTTTTTTGTGGGCTGATACCCATTTGACCAGAACTCTCCACTCGCAAGATCCCTGATATAACAGAAGGTTCCCGAGTTGTCTGCGGTTGGATCTTCCCGCCACCTTGTTACTGCAAGATCGTTCCATCGGCTATATCCTGATCCACTATTATTTACCATCACATGGTAATGTCCGTTCGAGAGAAGATGTACTTCAGGTCGTGGTGTATGTGCAGTCTGAAAGGTTCTCATGAGTGATTCGGTATCACCATTCTTCTTATGAACACCCTGCACATCACCGGTATGTGGATAGAAGGGAGTAATTCGGGGCATCTTCTCCTGAAGAAGCATGAGGGTTGCCTTAAGAGATGGATCAGATTCAAATCGCCTTTGCATCGGGCGATTAAGAAGGACATATGCAAGCGAGAGCAGAGCCATTCCCTGGTGATGTACCATGAAGGATTTCACGATTGCATGATTCTGGCCTGGAGGAATTCGTGAAGGAGTAAAATCAATCGCTTCATAAAATCCAAATCTCCCTGAATATCCAAGCGATTCCATCTCCTTCAGATTCATACAGGTTACAGATGGATGAACCATCAGACCCATCACACTTGCATAGGGAGCGATGACCAGATCTTCAGAAAGACCACGTTTAAACCCGAGCCCAGGAACTCCGAAGGCACGGTACTGGTAGTTCTGGCCTGCATCAATGATATTATAGCCTGATTCTGATATCCCCCAGGGAACATTCCTCTGTCTTCCATATTCGATCTGTCTGGTAACCACAGCACGGTAGGTGCGATCCAGGAGCGTGTTCTCATAATTTGGCATCAGGAGAAGTGGCATGAGATATTCAAACATCGAACCACTCCAGGAGATGAGCGTCGATCTTCCATTTCCGATGGTCGTGAGCAGCCGTCCTAATGCAAACCAATGCTCCTGGGGAAGGTCTCCTCTTGCAATCCCGATAAAACTGGCAAGTCGTGCTTCAGATGCCAAAAGATCATAAAAACTTGCATCGCGTCTGAGATCTGTCGCATTATACCCGATGGCAAGAAGTTTGCTGGTTTGATCATACAGAAACTCGTACTCGATATGTGAGTATGTTTCACAATCATCAGCAAGATTCGATATCATCAAAAGGAGATCTTCGGCACGTTTACTTGAGATCTGCATCTCTTCCAGAGTCCGGACAAGCCATTGATATCCGGTACCTGACGTTTTGGCTGGAGTTTTATCTGCTGCAGTCCACTCCGTCAGGGAGACGAGTTCGGAATGAAAAACCTCTCTGATTTCAGCGACCTCTCTGAATGTTGGAATATGGTTGCACAAAGACTCATATTTTTTCAGGAAAAGAGCGAGAGCGGGCAAAAGCTCTTCATGAATCTCATCTTTGAGCGTGTCAGGTTGGGATCCGGTGGATATCCATGAAATAAGGGACGTTCCATCAGCCTCATACCTCATTATCTGGCGCAATGTTGCATCTGCCCACCACCTGACTTCGTCTTCAGGATGTGAACTGAGTTCAGCCAGAAGATCTGATGCCATCTCATGTAAATCAGAAAGAGAATGGATGATCCCGGGGGCCGTTTCCTGAATATGAGACAAAAATTCCTTCAGATCCGCGATTTTTGAGAGAGCAAGAACCGGCACCTCTTCCATGCTCTCTTCAGACGTTTTCAATGCATCGTTGAGGAGATTGAGAACATCAGAGAGTCCGTCGGCGAATTTTTTAGAAATAACCGGCTGATCAGGAAGTTCATAGAGTCCCTGCCGTAATACGAGCAGATCTCCGACCAGGTTACCGCTATCAACCGTGGAGATGTACCTGGGAAGCAGGGGTTCCAGCGTTATCGTGTCGTACCAGTTATAAAAATGACCCCGGAATCTCTTCAGTTTCCCCATGGTAGTTAGCGTGTGGTGAGTACGATCCAAAAACTCTCCAGCAGAAATGTAGCCGAAATCGTAGGCGGTGAGATTTGCGAGGAGAGAAAGGCCGATGTCTGTTGGAGAGGTCCGGTGAGCAACGACCTCAACCGGTTGTTCCTGGTAATTGTCAGGGGGGAGAAAATGATCTTCAGCAGTGACAAAAGTCTCAAAAAACCGCCAGGTTTTACGTGCAATCCTTCTTAAATATCTATCCTGTTCAGGAGAAAGGGGGCGTGTACGTGAGATTTTCGGCTGGCTTATCCACCAGGCCTCTAGTGGGGAGAAGATCCATGCACAGGCAAAAGGAATGCAGCACAAAGAGAAAGATACAGGTAGTATGCCTGTGAGTATGAGCAATGCTGCGCCAACAACCGGTGCAGGCCACATAACACGGTACGAACCGAAAATATTAGAGACCCCTATTCGTCCTGCTTCCTGGTGGGTAGTCCATTCAAGCAGACTCCGATGAGAGATCTTCATTCGCCAGCAGGAACGAACAATGGCATCAAGAGAGATGTATGCTTCAAAAGGGAGGAAAGCGAGAGTGAACAGCGGAACCGCAATCATATTCAGGAGATCATGGCCCGTATCATGGATATGTAACCTCCAGGTATGCTCTTTCGGCTTTCGGATGATTTTTTGAGTTACAATGATTATTGGGGGAATCAGGAAGAGTGATATGATAAACCCGGTCCAGAAGAGTGAATCCTGAAGAATGGTCCATGAAAGAAGAAACAGGAGAAAGCTAACTGGGGCTATCAGGCTTCTTCTCAGATTATCAAAAATTTTCCAGCGTGAGAGGAGAGAGAGAGGATTTTGCTGTTTTTGAGATGAACTATCCGGAACAGATGGAAAAATCCAGGGGAGAATCTGCCAGTCGCCTCTCATCCATCGGTTTCTCCGGATGATATCAGCCAGATAACTGACAGGATATTCTTCATAGGCCTGGACATCACTGACAAGACCTGTCCGGGCATAGCAACCTTCCAGAAGATCATGGCTTAAAATGAGGTTTTCCGGAAACCTATCCTTCACTGCCAGGGAGAATGTTTCAAGATCATAGATCCCTTTTCCAATAAATGATCCTTCATGGAATGCATCCTGGTAGAGATCAGATACGACACGGGTATAGGGATCTATCCCTTGTTCTCCTCCGAAGAGTGATACAAACCGGGAAATTCCTGATTTCGAGAGAGAGATTACAACACGGGGCTGAAGAATTCCGTATCCTTTTTTGACCACCCGGGTTTTTTGATCAATCTGCGGTCTGTTCAGGGGATGTGCAATCGTTCCGATAAGAGTTCGTGCACTATTTCTCGGGAGATCTGTATCAGTATCCAACGTTATTACATACGTGATATCAGTTAGAACATCAGGATTTCCGGCGATATGGGAGAACGTATTTTTTTCGGGATCAGACAGGAAGGTACTGAACGCTTCGAGGATTCCTCTTTTCCGTTCGTACCCCATGAATATCTCTTCACCCGGGTTCCAGCTACGGCTCCGGTGCATGAGAAAAAAGGTATCCGGGTTTTCTTCATGGTATTTCTCATTCAGATCTAGAATCCCCCTGGAAAGCAGGGATACCAGTTCTTCATCTTCAGGCATCTGTGCTGCAGGGGCATTTTTGAGATCTGTGAGCAGAGCAAAGAAGAGATTTTTCTCCTTATTTGCGAGAAATCTAATCTCTAGTGAATCAAGAATCTTGGAAATATCTGAAAACCCTGAAAGAACCGTAGGAATTACGACGACGGTTCTTCTGTTGTTTGGGATCCCGTTTGAATAGTCCATCTTCGGAAGAGGGACTGGCGTGAAAAAAAGCGTGCATATCCAGTTTACCACGTTTAATGCACCCTGACTGACCGGAAAGAGAAGCAGTATCAGAATGGGAAGAGCAATGAACCAGTCAACGAAGATGAGTCTGGATAATGCAAAATAAAGAACCAGAAGGGTGATAGATATGATTCCACTGATATAGAGAGGAAAGAAATGAGCATGCCCAAATCTTTTCATTCGGTCGATGGCTGAAGGATGGTACAAAAGTGCTTTTTCAAGTGCTCCCCTTCCATCATCGATTAGATAATAGCCAAGATGGGACTCCCTTTCGTTCTGCTCGTCTCTCCTTCTGGCCAGTGATGCAAGTTCTACTGCTTTTTGTGCAACTAAATTCTCTGATATCTCACCATTTCTCGCAATCTCTTCAACCACATGGCGATACCGGTCACGTGTCTCAAAATCCATCGCTGCATATTCATCTGCCGGATCACTGCGAAGGGTTTGCTCAACAATACTCAGCCGTTCTACAAACGTTTGCCAGTCACTCGTATCGAGAAGGCGGAGACTGCTTATGCTGTTCCCAAAAGAGACCTGATCAGCGGCCTGAGCCTGGATTTCCGCACTGATCATCTGCTCAAGGGTCTGATTTTTTTCAGATAACCGCTGTTCTATCCATGATACAGCAAATAAGAGAGGACCGGAACTTCCCTGCAACTGGCGTGAAATCTCGGCAACAAATGCACTGGTCAGGGGGGGGTCAGACCGGGCCATATCAGCAATGACAAGAATGAGACTTTTTGGATCATGCTGTGCCATCCTGGTCATTCGATCCACCCAGTAATTGGCTGAATCCCGATCAGACCGGTTTTCAGATATATTATCGGCTACTCTACGCAGATTCTCGATCAAAGCGAGTCTGAACATGATCGGAATTGCCCAGAGTTCACCAAGTTTGAGAGGAGAGACCTGTTGATACGCGTCGATAAAAGCAAAGAGGTTTTCAGTATCTATCCGGCCATCACTGTGGGCTATGAGTTCTCGTGCAATATGATAGACCCGTGGATATCCTTCCAGCGGTCCCTTTGCGAGGTGGGGAAGTTCTTTGCTGTACTGCTCAGGAAGGTGCAGACGGGCGGTTCTAATCTGTTCTTCGACCAGGTAGAAATTATCGAGGAGCCATTCACCCGCAGGAGCAACCGGAGAATTTTCTTCTATGACAGTATTGAGGAGTTTGTGAGTTTTTAACAGGACCTGCTCGTTGTCAGCAAGGCGTGGAAGAAGACGATCCTCCCCTTTTCTGGTATCAATCCGAAAGCATCCTGCAATTTCCTTTGCATGCTTCTCCAGTTGATCCCCGCTAAAGAGTTCGTCACGAAGAGGGCCTTTATCAATCTGTTCGCGATTCGAAAGTTTATCCTTATGTTCTTTTCTGGTTGCAAAAATATTTTTCAACGCTTTTTATTTCCCAATTTTTATTAAATTCTAAATTACAAAACCAAATTCTAAAAATTTATCAATTATGAGGAGAGAGAAGGTCTACTAGGTATTATAACTTCTGATCAGTACCAGTCAAACAATGATATTCAATTTTTATCCAATTCGTCTATTGGTATGCTTGTTTCGCATTTTTACAAGATATTTAAATCTGAATTCCCAAAATTTGAAAAATTTTTTAATGTGTTGAGAACACGAAGGGCTAAAAAATATGAGTCTCTTCTCTCATTTCGGGTGAGAATTGAATTTAACATTCAAATCAATCAATTCGATTTTTTTCTCATCCTGACATATATTCCTGTCTCCCATTCAACCCGCAGTCACAAATGAATTGTATTCAAATAGTTCTTCCCAGATAGTATAACCAAGAAGTAATATGGCTGATACATCAGATAACCAGACACTGGGAACCAATAAAATAACCTGGAAATGCACCGTTTGTGGTTTTCTGTTCACCGGAGAAAAACCACCGAAAGGATGCCCTCATTGCCACAGTCCGAGTGGTGAGTTTATACCAGCTCATGACAAGCCGGTTACCTGTCCTGTCGAGGATTTTGACGTCCTCATCATCAACGGAAGCTCTCACCGGGCCGGGAATACCGGGGTAATGGCCGATATTGCGGAAGAAGTCCTGA
>CAYWHV010000072.1:7520-9737 GCA_964458045.1 uncultured Methanospirillum sp. | reverse complement strand
AACATGACCTATAATTCAACCCGGAACGGGACCGTGGTTCAGATGGATGCGGTCTGGTCCGGAGAATGGATTGTGGATAATATGGTTATGACTCTTAATCAGACCGGGGAAGAGATATCCGGGTTTTTTAATGTTATCAACGAACCTGAGTCGAAAGTGTATGTTGAAGGTTCCGTCTCTGATGATGGAAGAAATATTTCACTCAACTGGACGTTCGCTGAATTTGTGAACTTTACCCTGTCAGATGACGGTATGCAGCTTATTGATGAAGCATGCAGGGGAGAAGAGCTAAAAGAGGGCTATCTCTGTTTGAACCTTCAGAAGCAGGGAGATGAGTGAGATTTGGGTTATTAATGTCACAGGATTTCGTTCACCCAAAGAGTTACTTTGCATATAATACTTTGTAACAATTGGAGAATGAACGCGTATGATTAAATTATATCTTGATGTCTGTTGTTTATGCAGGCCTTTTGATGATCAGGATCAATCCATAATAAGACAGGAATCTGATTCAATCCAGGAAATTCTTGCAATGTCTGGTACTTCAATTATACTTGTCGGAAGCGAGATGATAGATGAGGAAATATTCCGGATAGGTCATGAACAAAAACGTGAATTAGTAATTGGTACTACGCAACTAATGCAGGAATATATTCAAATTGATGAGACAATAAAACAACGGACGATGATATTACGTTCATATGGGCTCCATGCTGCAGATGCAATCCACATTGCTTGTGCAGAAAAAGCTCAGGCAACTTTTATCACAACCGATAGACAAATACTTCAAACAACAGAAAAGAACAAAAATTTACTACACTGTAGTGTATTTCATCCGACAATATGGCTTATGGAGAATAGTATATGACAACGAAAACACTATCAAGAATCCAGCAGGAAGGGATGCAGGCTTTAATCAACACGCTCGGTCCGGTCGATGCAATTCGTTTCATTAAAATATATGATCCCGGATATGGTGATTATACCAATGATAGAAAAAATTGGTTACCAGATGATCCGGATGAATATTTTAAATCAATAGAGAACAGAAGAGTGACAAAAGAAGTACTACCATGATTATCGAAACTACAGTTTCTGCAGTATATGATGGAAAAGTTCTCATTCCTGATCAACCGGTTGAACTAAAGGCGGGTAAGAAGTATCATCTTATTATCGAGGATATTCCCCCTGATGAATCCCAAATAGAGGATATTTCTAAAAACAGTCATAGTTGTGAAACCGCTATTATGAGTGAGCGGGTTCTTGCCCGTGAATGGCTTACTTCTGAAGAGGATGAAGCGTGGGATTACCTGTAAAAGGCGACATTGTCGTTATCCCATTTCCGTTCTCTGATCTTAGTTCAATAAAGAGGCGTCCGGCATTAGTAATTGCACCTGTATCCTGTGAAGATCTGATTCTCTGTCAAATCACTTCAAAATACCATGCCGATAATTATAGTATCCCTCTCAGACCATCCGATTTAATTACAGGGACTCTTAAGGATATGAGTTATATCAGACCAGAGAAACTGTTCACCGCTGACATATCAATGATTCAGTATACTCTGGGTCATATCTCAGACCCAATAATGCAGACCGTGGTCAATACGATAATTTCTATAATTCAAAAAGATTAAAATTAAGCCCGTTAAGAGTTGTTTTACATCGAATATGTTTATTTATCCCCTAGTCTTTGCCTAACTTCTTCAAGGGAGTATGTATCTCCACTATTATACTCTTCTTCAGATTTCTGAATCCGTGACCATTCTTTAGAAGTGAGTTCTTGTTCTTCATAAAAGAGAGCGATGAGCCTTTCGATTATCTTTCCATAATCTTCATCTGGATAAATCCTGATATAATCAAGGTCCTCAATCGTTGATTCTGATATTTCGATTGTTGATACTGACATAAGTACAAGTAGTGACTGAAAAACCAATAAAACTGACACTTCCGAAAAATACTCACACCTACATAAAACAACAAAAAGTCTTCATGAACAAAGAATATTAAAAAAACCGATGATACCGGAGTATCAGGCTTTTGTATATGAAAACGTGTAGTATTTTCATAATAATTGAGATATTGGGATCCGTTTCACAGATTGATCGAGCATGTTAGATGAGAATATCATTAAAAACGTAAGAATTATTGGGTTTTCAGGTCGTTCATTCAGGCAATCATATATCGATGGAACGACAGAATCCTGACAGAAAAAAAA
>CAYWHV010000072.1:0-7420 GCA_964458045.1 uncultured Methanospirillum sp. | reverse complement strand
AGAAGGTATCCCTGTGGAGAATGCATAGCAAGATAATTCAGAATATTCAGATACCCGGCATAAAAGGTAATAGGTATCATAGCAAGACCCGGAATTGCTGTTATCCACATATATTTTCTTTTACCCATTTTTATGAGGAGCGTTGTCCCGATGATAAGCCCGGTTGCAGCCAGAAGCTGGTTTGACATTCCAAATAATGGCCAAATGGTAGATATCTCACCGGTATACAAGAGATATCCCCATGCAAAGGTAAAGATAAAACTCGATATGATAACACCAGGAATCCATTTCCTGTCGTGAAACTTTGGAATGACTTGTCCGAGCACCTCCTGCAGAAGATATCTTCCAACTCTGGTCCCGGTATCGACTGCAGTAAGGACAAAGACAGCTTCGAACATAATGGCAAAATGATACCAGTATGACAGCAATCCCTCAAAAAATGGTATTCGTGCGAATATTGAAGCCATTCCAACCGCAAGGGAGACCGCACCACCAGTCCTGCCGGCAAGACTCTCCCCAATCAGACTTTCGAGCTCAGGGAGCTGGACCGGAACCATCCCAAGTGTACTATAAACCGCAGGGGCAACATTGATTGCAAAATAATCTGCTGGAATTAATGCACATGCTGCAATGAGGGCCATGATGGCGACAAACCCTTCCATGAGCATGGCCCCGTACCCGACAAAGTAAATATCCCGTTCATTTGCGATCATCTTCGGGGTCGTTCCGGTACCGATCGTCGAGTGAAACCCGGAAAGAGCACCACAGGCAATAGTAATGAACAGGAACGGGATAGCTGATCCCGGTATGACCGGACCACCGCCATCGAAGTATTCGGTTACGGCAGGCATCTGGATCTCGGGATGGATAATGAAAACGCCGATTGCAAGAACAACGATAGTTCCGATCTTTAAAAAGGTGGAAAGATAATCCCGGGGACAGAGTAAAAGCCAGACCGGAAGAGCAGCAGCAATAAACCCGTATGCCGGGATCATAACCCGGAGTGGGATCTCCCCAAGGGTCAGATATGTGGAAATAAATGGTATCTGACCAAGGAATGGTCCGGCAAGAATGACCATAAGAAGGAGGACCAGCCCGATGATTGAAGCCCCGAGAATGTCACCTGGTCTGAACCGGTACAGGTATACTCCCATAAGAAGGGCGATTGGAATGGTGGCGAGTACGGTAAACGTATTTACCGGGCTCATGTAGAGTGCTTTTACTACAGCAAGTGACAATCCGGCCAGGGTAAGCATGAGAATGAACAGAATCGAAAGAGATGCAATAAGTCCGGCCCGCTTCCCGATGAGTTCACCGGCTATCAGGGAGAGACTTTTCCCGTCGTACCTCACCGAAGCAAAGAGCACCACCATATCATGCACCGCTCCGGCAACGACTGCACCGATGAGTATCCAGATGAGACCAGGAAGGTATCCGAACTGTGCAGCAAGTACTGGTCCGATTAATGGTCCTGCTCCGGCAATAGCAGCGAAATGATGACCGAAGAGCACATATTTATTCGTCGGATGAAAATCGTGCATGTCATTTAAAGATTCTGCCGGAGTTTTTCGATTTTCGTCCAGTTCCAGGACCCGTGTCGCAATAAACAGCCCGTAATACCGGTATGCCAGGGCAAAAACACACAGAGCAATAATTAAAATGATGATAGCATTCAAGTTTACAAACCAGGGTGATATTTGATAAGAAAGAAGATAAAATATCTGGAAGTATTTTGTTCGTGATTATGAGAGAAGACGAATTATGAGTTCCGGAAACCCGGTATTTTTATATTTTAAACCCACTTTTCCATTCCAGAATATCATTTCGTTCACCATAAATAACAGGATTTTTCATCTTTCAGTCTGATAATGAGATATGAGATCTCAAAACCTTTTCACTCATCTTCTTCTGATAAGTATTCTCCTATTCATGGTAGTTCCCGGAGCTTTATCCGAAAGCAACCTTTCAGTTCCAGACTCTTCCTATACTATCGGGATTATTCCCTCAGGGAGCAGCAGCCCCTTTCACCAGGAACTGATACATGCTGCAAATAAAACAGCACATGAGAGAAACTGGACCGTTCTTATATTCACACCGGACGAGGAGACAAACATCTCATTTCAGGAAGATGCCATGAATACTCTGATTTCCGGAGATGTGGATCTCATATGCCTGAATACCCTTGACACGGATAAACTGGCCGATGAGATCCGGGAAGCTGAATCTGCACATATTCCGGTCTTCCTATACAATACACTTGTGCCGGCCAAAACCCAGAATATCACCGAATATATCGGGTACGACCAGTACGCCGGAGCGTATACTATGGGTGTATATGCTGCACGAACCCTTGCAGATATGAAGGGTGCAATGCAGGAAACAGTTCAGGGCCGGGCCTTTATTCTCCGGGGATTACCTGGATTCCATGCAGACCAACGAACTGCAGGGTTTATTGACGGTCTGTCCACCAGCCCGGGAATAGAGATTGTAGGTGAACAGGTTGCCGGATGGGACCGTGAAACCGCCAGGAGTATTACGGCAGATGCCCTGAAAGATGATCCAGCGATAGACATCTTTTATGGCAACAGTGATGAGATGGCTATCGGTGCAGCATTAGCAGTGCAGGAATACGGAAAGAAGGTGAACGATGAGATATTATGCCTTGGTATTGATGGAAACATGCCGACTCTTGAAATGATTCGGAACAAGACAATGACAGCCACTCTCGGGGTTTATCCGGAGAAGATGGGAGAGACTCTCATTGTACAGGCGAAGAAGGTCCTGGATGGGGAAAGCGTCCCGATCTACCTGGAAACTCCGGCAGTTGTCATAGATTCAGCAAATCTTGATGCATATCTGAACGGATCCTTGTGGACTGATCCGGTCAGTTCCGGACCGGAACAGAACTAATATATTCTCCTGTAAAAGAGATAGTGTAGTCATCCCGTTTCAGTTCTTATAGTGCCTTGCGAAACGTCGTGGAATAATCAAAATAAAGGAGATTATTCCAAGGCGTGCACTCTAAATGCACGTCATAGTTTAAGCGAATTTATCTGAATAATTTCAGAACGATTCGCATTACACCATAATCCACATTGGAATCTGTGATTCATCCTTTCACCGATTCAGGATAATACATCTTCATCACCATATCGAGAGCCTCTTCAGGTGTACCTTCCCATTTACCACTTGAAAATATTGCAGGCTCATATTTCTCATTACTGTAGGTATAGATAGCCAATGTCCATCCTGCCAATTGAAAATATCTGAGACGGCATAGCGGAGATGGAGTATTTCTTCGTTGTTCAATAAATTCTTCACGGGTGATCCCAAAGTATGACAGACTCTCCTCATCCGGTTCAGGAGGCTCATGATACGCATCAATATAACAAAAATGCCCTTTAAATCTCACATCAATACGAATCAGATCCTTCACATTTCCATATCTCTCTTCTGCATAAGCAAGCAATTTTTGTTTCACTTCACTTTGCACTTTTGGAGGTATTTTCTGCCCCCCTGATTGAGGACTATATGTCCAGACTTTTTTTGGCATGATCTCACAACATAAAAGATTATCAGAAATATATGTTAGTCTTTAAACGCTTCATTATACAATTTCTGGAGTTTATCCACAAGGCTCCGCATCGCACGGTATTCATCCGATTGCTTATCTGCATAATCATGGTCCGGATCATTCTCAAGAATTGAACTATACACCTCATAAAGCGCCTCTATATCCCATCTATAAAGGCCCAATGGTCTTTTCCCTTTATATTTGGATATCCGTCTATCCAGACCAAAGCATTCGACAAGATCAAAAGCATGAAACACCAACTCATCCGCTTCTTCTTTTGTTACATGAAGATAGAATTTCTTATCCCCTGGTCCTGGTTTTATCATAGACTGTCTCTATATTTTCATCAGGTGTAATATCAGAAATGAGTTCCGATTCTTTTTATTCCATGATGAACATCTGCCGGGCATCAAATCACTCATTCTGTAATTTTTTACTTTTAATAAATTCAGCGGGTGTCATCACCATGATATCATCCGGAAAATGTTTGGTATTTCCTGTAATGAGTGGAACTCTGCTGTGAACTGCCAGTTCATAAAAGGGGCGATCAGAAGGGTCTGGAAGATTTTTCAAAACCGGAGAGGGGACAATCCATAAACCTTCATGTTTAAAAAAGGAGAGCAGAACATTCACATCATCTGGAGAAAAACCAAACCTGGGCCTTTTCAGAACCTCACCGTATTCATGAAAAACCCTGCTATCCAGTATGATTCGAACGTTTTTGGCTAATATCATCCGGATTATTGTTACAGGATTCCCCTGGGGGCTTAAGAGACCTGAAACCAGAACATGTGTATCAATGACAATGATATCATTCATGAATCATCTCATTTCTGACTTCACGAATTTCTTTATTAATATCAGATAATTTCAGTTTATCAGCACCCGACTCTTTACTTTTCTGCCACATATGTTCAATAGCCTGTTCAGCTCGTAATCTCCGGATAAGGTCAAGCACTTCTTCAGGTTCTCCGTTAATTGAAATTGAAATGACTTTTGGTTTTCCATTCACTGTGATGATGGTGTCGTTATCTTCACCCTCTTTCCATAACAATGCAGGATTGGATCTGAGCTCTGCAGATGAAATATATCTCATAATATATCCTATAATTGATCACATAATATATCTTCTTTTTCCTCTCTTTTGTGAGTATTATCCGGATTTAGTTTTATGAAACGGGTTCATCATCCCGAACCAGCAGACCCATTTCAAAATACATATCATTGATAAGAGTAAAAATTTCTGACATGAAGCATATTCTGTTTCTGATAACCGGATTATTCATGATGCTCATAGCCGGTAGTGTCACTGCAGAGAATACTCCGAATCTGACCGGAACATGGGTTCTTGAAAAGATCGAATACCTGCAGTATTCAGGAGAGATATTCGAAGATGTTTCCAATGAGAGTGCCTGGACTCTTACCCAGCAGGGAAATATCATTCAGGGAGTAAACCAGTTTCTCAGTGATAACGGACTTGTCGAAGAGAAAATTGCCGGAGTAGTCAGTCCTGATGGAACCACTGCACACGTTGTTGATTTGAGCGGGGGAACGTATTTCGTCTCCATCAACGATGATGACACCCTGACAATCAATTACCTGAATACAGGAGTGAAGAAAGAAGCTGATGGATATGCATTTACTCTCACTGAAATCATGAGAAAGAAGGCATAATACATATTTTTTAAATATCTGGATAGAAAAATGATGATTTATACTGATTCACACCACTCAATAATTTGAGTCGCTATTTCTATTGCTTCTTCCGGAGTGAGCGTATCAGGTATAGTGTCATCATACCGTGCCTTTACTGCATATGGATTGAGAAGAGCTATGGAATCACTATTAATCGGTAATGAAAGAGATAGATCCTGAACCAATTCAATGAGTTCTACAAGGTCATGGATTTTTCGAATGACGGAACCATTTTTAATTAATACTGACTTTAAACCTTTCTCTACTGTTTGTTGAGCATGGAAACAGATAATGGATGATGGACCTTCCTGTTCATAAAGAATTTTTGCTGCAATAAGGTCTGCATACGCAAGTCGGATCAATAATGCACTTTCATCATATGCACTCATAGAGTACCTTACCCTCTGATAGTGCCCAGTACAGAACGGTCCCAGGTACCGGATCTCTGGTCTTTTCAGTAGGATACACCAGAATGTCAATACCAACGCCTGGAGCGATCCTTCCTGCTGCTTTTCTAAGTCGAACCATCTCCATACCCTGATGACTCACTGTGTCTTCAATGACCATGATGTCGACATCTGAATCAGGAGTCTCTTCTCCTCGGGCATATGAGCCAAACAGGATTATTTTTCGTGGGTTCGCAGCTTCAACAAGTCTTTGCACAACCTTTCGAATGTCATCCATGCTTACTGTTATTTGATTCATATCTCATCTGATTTTTTGGTGATTTAGATCACGTTATACATTCATCATTGAGTATATATTTAAATCTCCCCTGATATCGTAATCCCCAGAACCGGTATTCCGATGGAGAATTACTCTAATAAAAACCGTCATTTGGGGTACCTGCAATGATATCTCCCCAGTTCTCGTAACCTATTAGGGCTTTATTCTCCTTAATGGATAACTATCCGGTCCATAAAATGCATAATATGGAAATACATACTTTGAAAAACCCCGGTCCTGAATATCATCCGTGTTATAGCCATGAACATAGACAAAACATCAGGTACATATAATACGGCCGCTCATGGAGATATCATAGCATTCCAAATTCGAAGGACCCCTCATGCACAGGAAACCCAATAGCACATCATTCCTCTATATATCATTCATTGCTCTTCTCTTCCTGGTAGTACTGCCAGGAGTTGCATCAGCTCCGGATGACCCGATATATGTCGGGGTCTTACTCCCCTTAAGCGGAACGGAAGGGCAAAATCTGTATGATGCATTGCAGCTTGCCAGGGATCAGATCAACGCAGGGGGAGGAATTGGTGGACGGCCACTTGAGCTTATCCTTCGGGATACCAGGACCGGGGATATTCGGACCTATGCGGAATATCTGGTGAAAGATCCCAGAATACGGGTTGTTATCGGGCCATACACATCAGACGATCTCTTTTTGATCTCCGATCTGTTTACCCGAAACCACAAAGTGCTGATATCGCCGACAGCATCATCTGATGAGATATATCGTGCATATGCAGGGACCGGCTCTGTATGGAGAACGATTGCAAATGATGGTGATATTACCTCGGCGGTGATGCAGCATATCGCAGCACACAATGGAAAACGGGTCGCCCTCCTCACCACAAATAGTACCTATGGGAAGACGTTTTATGACTGGATTCCATACTGGGCAATAGAAAATGGGATTACTATCACCGGTATTGAAGAGTATTCTCTCCTTGAAGAAATTCCTGATGCGATAGGCCGGTTAATCACGCAGGATCCGGATTACCTGATTTTTGTCCACTCTGGCTTACCGGTTGAGATTGGGTATGCCTCCCTTTCTCTTGATGCGATGAACACAAGGGCACACCTGTATTTCATCTATCCTGATGTTGATGAGGAGGGTCAGATATGGGAGCGGGTTGATCCAGGGACTCTGGAATTTCTTCTGACCACCGGTCTTTGGAAAACGGGCACTGCCAGTACGTTGTCTGCAAAACTTCCGGATAATACGCTCATGCTGATGTCAAAACCATGGGATGCAGCGTTCTCACAGGAATTCAAGAGTGTTTCAAATACAACCCGTGCGGATTTTGTTCCGGAAGCGTATGATGCTCTCCTTGCTGGTGCGGCGATCATGGCACGGTTCACCGCGTACCCAGATAAATCCCCGGAACATGCAGCACGAACCATCCTGAC
>CAYWHV010000071.1:0-9874 GCA_964458045.1 uncultured Methanospirillum sp. | reverse complement strand
CCGACTCCGCTTGTAATCTGGTATACCGGTGAGGATTATATCATCCAGACCGAGCGGATCGGGGATATTTATTCTGCAACAGATGTCATCGTGCTCATTGTTGCGTCCCTTATTATCTGTGGAAGCGGGCTCTATCTTCTGCTATATGAGCAGATCCATCCCCTTCCTGTCCTCCAGACCCAGGGAGCGCCACCCCTGCCATACCAGGAGGCGTCTGCACCATTCTCACCATTAGAAGATAGAAAACGGAAATGGGAGACCGTTCTTCCAACACTCAAAGAGGATCAGCAGCTGATCTACCAGACCATCCTTGATGCGGATGGGATTATCCCCCAGAGTGATATTGTTGAAAAGACCGGGCTTTCAAAATCGAATGTCAGCAGGTCTCTTGATATGCTCGAGAGTATGGGACTGATTGAGAAGAGAAGAAGAGGGATGGGAAACCTCATTCTGCTGAAATGAGGGAGATATGGAAAAAAACCGGATAGTATTCCTTGCGGTGCTCCTCGTCTGTGGTATTTTCCTCTCATTGGCAGGTAATTTCCTGATGGGTGTCAGGGCACCGGTCAGGGAACAGAGCTCGCTGCTCGAAAATTACCTTATCATGCAGTCGATGGCCGGGAAAAATGCATCATATGCCAATCAGACATACATGATTGGAGACTCCGGAATTGTTGTAAGTTTTAATGATATACTCAATATTCGTGACAGTCCGGTTCATGAGGCAAAAGGATTGGTGAACGCCACCGCTCCACTTACCCTTCCCCGTTCTGGTTTTACGAACATAACGACTCCCTGAGTTCTCGTCTGAGAAGCTTCCATCCGCCGACTCTCGGTAACTGATCCAGGATCACGAGACGGCGTGGAATTTTATATCCTGCCAGGTAGTCACGGCTCCAGCTGGTGAGCTCATCAAGTGTCAGGGTGTCCTCCTTGCTCCGTATGACAACCGCTGCCGCCGGAATCTCACCCTTCTCATCATCCGGACATCCAAATATCGCAATATCTGAGATCTTCGGATGATTAATGAGGACGTTTTCAACCTCGGTGGGATAGACCTTCCATCCTGACATGATGATCATATCCTTTTTCCGGTCGGTGATGACCAGCATACCATGAGTGTCGATATACCCGATATCACCGGTCAGAAACCACCCATCTTCCATAAAGACTTCTTTTGTCTCTTCAGGCTGGTTCCAGTATCCTAAAGCAACCCCCGGCCCGCGAAGTGCTATCTCACCGGCATGTGGTGATACAAGTTCCTTTGCCGGGTCTGCCACATCGACAATTTTTACCTCCGCATACCCGACTGGTTTTCCGACACTGTTGTACTCATCTGCAGTCGGATAGTCATCAGGACGGATGACGGTCCCGCATCCGAGAACAATGGTCTCTGAAAGGCCGTATGCATTGATGACCGGTATCCTGAACCGTTCGAAGAACTTCTTCCAGGTCGGGGAGTGCATCGGCCCGCCACCACTGATGATACGGCGGACAGAGGTGAAGTTATCCTCGGTTCCGGGTGGTGTTTCACTCAGGGCATGAATGACCGGGGGCATTCCGGCAAGGACCGTTATCTGATACTCCCGGGTAAGGCTGATGTACTCATCCGGACTATACCGCTCCATGATCACGTAGGTCCCACCGGCACGAAGAACAGAAACCCCCCATGAGATCCCGACATGTGCCATCGGATAAATGCCAAGGTAGATGTCATCACTGGTCAGATCAAGAGCCTCTCCCTCAGCCTGCAGGGCAGCAAGCCATCCGCTGTGGGTCAGCATGGCACCTTTCGGCCTGCCGGTGGTCCCTGAGGTGTATTGTATCTGGCAGACCTGATCCGGCGGGCAGGGTACCGGGCGGAGCGGGGCATGAGATTTGGTGAGAATCTCCCAGGAGTATTTCCCTTCTCCTCCCACCTCAAGAATGTGCATAAGGTCAGGGCAGGACTCTTTCATCGAACCGGTAATGTCCCGTGAGCTGACCGATGCGATGAGTAATTTGGCACCCGAGTCGCGGATTGCATAGGCAAGTTCCTCTTTTCGGTACACGATGTTGGTTGGAACAGCCACAAGGCCGGCACGCCAAATTGCAAAATAACTGATCAGGTACTCAGGTGAACTGTCCAGGTACAGAACCACCCGGTCACCTGGAACAAGACCAAACTCCTCACAAGCTGCAGCAAGAGAACCACTGAGTCGGTAGAGATCGGTATAGGTATACGTCCGGTTTGACTTTGGGTGTATGAGCGCTATTTTGTCTGGAAACCGGACTGTATGGTTATCAAGAAATGTGGATATATTAAACATAGCACGTATCCTCTCAATTGTGTACTATGTTGTACATATATGCTCAAATAGCAATACCTCCATGCACCATTGACTGAAGAGAAAAAATAGGGGTGTTACTGGTACTCAGGTGGTTCAGTCTTTTTCGTTATACCACCTTTGAAATGGGTTTTTACCCGGTCATATGCCTCGCGAAGCTGCTGGCTCATGGTCGGGTGAACCTTCTCAAGGGCACGATCAAAGTGATCTTTCTTCACATAATGCAGCTGCTCCCGCATGGCAAATATGGCTGCTTCACGACAAAGGCCTTCAAGGTCAGCTCCGACATAGCCCTCTGTCCTTGACGCAATATCACCGAACAATTTGTCAAGAACCGGATCTTCAATGGTGATTCTGAATTTTTCCAAAATCTCAACCAGCATCCTGCGACGTGCAGACCGGCCGATAGTTCCCTGTGACGGGGTGACAGCACGGATCCGTTCCATAAGTTCAGGCCCGGATGATCTGACCTCACGGACGAGGGAACCGGCAAGGGTCTCAAAGTCTTCTTCGGTAAAGTTCTGAGTGGCATCCACGAGTGATTCCAGGGCAGACCCCTCGATGGGTATGAGCCGGGCGTGGATCTTTAATATGTCAACCCGGTCAGTCTCGCCCGGTTCACCAATGTAGATAAGCCGGTCAAATCGTCCTGACCTGAGGAGGGCAGGGTCTACAATATCAGGCCGGTTTGTGGCTCCCATAACAACAACCTCCCGAAGGTCAACCAGACCATCCATCTCGGTCAGGAACTGGTTTAAGACACTCTCCATGGTGTGACTGTCTCCGGCTGTTCCTCTGGCAGGAGTGAGGGCATCCAGTTCATCAAAGAAGATGATGGCCGGAGAGACCTGCCGTGCTTTCTTAAAGATCTCCCGGACGGCACGTTCTGACTCGCCGACCCACTTGGAGAGGAGCTGAGGACCCCTGACGGCGATGAAATTCGCCCCTGATTCATTCGCAACCGCTTTTGCAAGGAGAGTTTTCCCGGTCCCGGGCGGCCCGTAAAGCAGGACACCACGAGGTGACTGGATACCAAGATCATCATACTTCTCTCTTCGGGTAAGGGGGTACTCAACCGCTTCCCTGATCTCCTCGATGGCTTCAGATAGCCCACCGACATCACGCCACCTGAGATGGGAGACCTCGAGCATGACCTCGCGCATTCCGGACGGGGTGATCTCGCGAAGGGCCTGGTGAAAGTCCTTTCCGGTCACAACCATGGTATCCAGGATCTCATCAGGGATGATATCCTCGTCAAGGTTGATGTGCGGAAGGTACCGGCGAAGAGCCCTGATTGCTGCTTCACGGGAGAGGGCTGCGATATCAGCTCCGGTATACCCGTGGGTCCGTTCGGACAGTTCCTCAAGACTCACATCATCATAGAGAGGCATTCCCCTCGTGTGAATTTTTAAAATATCTATCCGGTCAGGATTTGAGGGAACGCCAATCTCAATCTCACGGTCAAACCTGCCAGGACGCCTGAGAGCCGGGTCGATGGCATCAAGCCGGTTTGTCGCCCCAATGACAACAACCTGTCCCCGTTCCTCAAGACCGTCCATCATGGTCAGGAGCTGGGCTACCACCCGCCGCTCCACCTCACCGGTCACTTCCTCACGCTTGGGGGTGATTGAGTCAAGTTCATCGATGAAGATGATGGAGGGGGCATTGTCTGCTGCCTCTTCAAATACTTCCCGAAGCCGCTGCTCACTCTCCCCGTAGTATTTGGAGATCACTTCAGGACCGGCAATCGGGATGAAATGGGCCCCGGACTCATTGGCTACCGCCTTTGCGATGAGGGTTTTTCCGGTTCCCGGCGGTCCGAAGAGGAGGACGCCTTTGGGCGGCTCAATTCCAAGACGCCTGAAGAGTTCAGGATGCCGCATCGGAAGTTCAATCGTCTCCCGAAGCCGCTGGAGTTCGTCGCGAAGACCACCGATATCTTCGTAGGTAATCTGGCTGATACCCTCAAATCCGCTGATAGGACTGTCTGATATGATTACTTCAGTCCGCTGGGTGATGATGACCGCTTCAGGGGGATCCAGCTCGATGACCTTGTATGCGACCATCTGAGGCTGGACAAATGGCATTCCTATCTGGATCGGAACCGAGTCACCCATTGCGACCGGATAATCGATGAGGTTATGGTGAATGGTAGAGGGATCTGCCATCGGTACATTTTTCGGGAGATCCTCCGGGGGTGCCAGCACTATGGTACCGGCAGGGATCGTCTCTTCCACTTTGGTTATTTTGACCGTGTCACCAATCGAGACATTTGCATTCATCCTGGTGAAATTATCTACCCGGATCTTCTGCTGATTCCAGTCAGCCAGCTGGGCACGCCATACCTTTGCAACGGTCACAGACCTGCCGGAGATACGGATGATGTCGCCCGGTGAAAGTCGCATCTGGTTCATAGTTTCTGGATCCAGGCGGGCTTTTCCTCCCCCCTGGTCTCCGGGATATGCACTATCAACCCTGAGATACAATTCCATTACCTAACCATCATATACGCCGGGACTTAAAAGTATAGGAACCATGCATCTTCTCGCATTTGACCCCTTTCACGGCGCTGCAGGGGATATGATATGTGGAGCTCTCCTGAGCCTTGGTGCTGACAAAGAGCAGGTCATGCGAGCGATGAGTTCTGTTGTGAAGACACCTGATATAGATATAGTCAGCAGGTGTGGCATTGCTGCAGTCAAAGTCCATACCCGTGCCGGCCCTGCACACCGGACACTGGAAGAGGTGGTCGATATCGTTCAGAAGGCAGAGGCCCCTCCGGTTGTTATTACTCAGGCTGAACGGATATTTACCCGGATTGCACGGGCAGAAGAGGCAGTTCACGGAACGCATCATGTTCACTTTCATGAGGTCGGTGCTGATGATGCGATTGCCGATGTTATCGGATCCTGCATGGCGGTATACCTGCTTGCTCCGAACACTATCATCTCCCTGCCGGTTGCCGTGGGGACCGGGATGCTGACCTGTGCTCATGGGGCATTTCCCGTGCCGGCACCGGCCACCGCAAAGATCCTCTCATCCGGCAGACTCCTGGTGATGTCAGGAGAACACACCGGTGAACAACTCACCCCGACCGGTGCGGCAATTCTTTCCGAGTTCTGTGGAGAAGGAACCCTATACCTTCCTGTCGGAACCATTCTGAAGACCGGATACGGGGCAGGCAGCAGGGATGATCCCCGGTCTCCGAACGTGCTCAGGGCGTTTTTGATTGAGAGCCAGGGACTCTCAGAAGATATGGTGGACATCCTCGAGACAAATGTTGATGACATCACCGGTGAATGCATTGGAACGGTGCTTGCACGAGTGATAAAAGAGGGAGCACGGGACGCCTGTGCGGTGCCGGTCCTCATGAAAAAGGGACGGCCGGGGCATCTTATCAGGGTAATCTCACCGCCGGAGCGTTCAGGAGTCCTTGCAGAGATTCTTGCCCGGGACCTTGGAACACTGGGTATCAGAGTTACCCCGGCTGTTCACCGGTTTATTGCCGAACGAGAGATCCAGGAGGCACCAGTTCAGATATCCGGGGAGGAGGTTCGGTTTCCGGTAAAGTTCGGGTATATCGGAGATACCTGCTACCTCATCAAACCTGAATACGGGTTTGCCGAGGAGTATGCGAAAACACACAATATCCCGGTCAGGGATATTCTCCATATGGTGACAGAAGCAGGGAAAAAGATCATCAGAGGAGGTGAAACACGGTGAGATTAACCGGGGTATCGTCAGGAAATGCGGCCCTTGATGACCTGATGGGTACCGGGTATCCCCGCAAGATGATCACCCAGATTTTTGGTGAGCCAGGGTCGGGAAAATCTTCCTTATGCCTCATGGCGGCAGTTTCAGTATTAAAGCAGGGTGAGTCGGTTGTCTATTTTGATACTGAGAGTTTCTCTGCCGAACGGTTCAGCCAGATTGCCGGTGAACAAGCTGAGTCTCTTGCCGACCGGCTGTTCCTCTATGAACCAACGGATTTTAACCAGCAGGGGATGATGATCCTTGAATCCGAGGATGTCATACGGGAGCAGAAAGCAGGACTTATCATTCTTGATTCTGCCACCGGACTGTACAGGACTGAACTGGAACATATCCAGGAAGCGCTTCAGAAATTTAACCGCCAGATGGTGATGCTTCTTGGGTATGCAAAACGGTATGACATTCCGGTCCTCATCTCAAACCAGGTCTACATGGATATCAGCAAGGGTGATTTTGCTCCCCTTGGCGGGACCGGCCTGTATCATCTGAGCAAAATCATCCTTCAGATGGAACGGCGGGACAATACCAGGAGGATTCGGGTCATGAAGCATCATGCACGGCCTGAAGGAACCTATATTGATGTGGTTCTTGTCCATGAAGGAATCAGGGTTCTTGATGAGTACCTGGAAGACCTCCAGACTGGGAAGCCATAAACCCTGACAATACCCATCTTTCAGAAGAGACCAAAGCAGGGAAGAATATGATCCGATCATTATTTGTGGCAGCTGTGTGCATCACACTGCTTTTTTCGTGTCCGGTGTTTGGAATTTCAATCACATTTCCCCCTGAATCAGGGCCATACACCGGGGATTATGTTCTCATCCAGGAGCCGGGAAAATATACGCTTGAGAATAACGTCACTCATACCTACCCGGTCGGTGTCATTATCACCTCCTCATCGGTCATCCTTGACGGACAGGGATACCACATCAGTCCAGCAAAAACCGGTGATCCGTCGGTTGGTATCTGGGTGACCCTCCGTGATTCACAGGGAAAACCAGTTACCGGTGTCCGTATTCAGAACCTGACCATCCATGATGAGGTGACCGGAATCTACCTTGAGGGGGCTGATTCTTCTGAATTTCCCTGGGGAAGTGATCGCTCATCTGACCCTGCGGTATCTGATGCCACTCTCTCTGATCGGGACATCAAATGCAGCGGTGTTTCTATCACCGGTTCACGGATCGGTATCGCATCGAAGGATCTGAAAACACCAGCAATCTGGCAGTCAGAGATCACGGGAAATGAGAAAGGTATCTTCATTTCAGGCGGTGCTCCGGATATCAGGGACCTCGTGGTTACAGAGAACACCGATGCAGGTATTCAACTGGACACAACCACCGGGGGAGTCATTACCGGGTGCCGGATTGAAGGAAACCAGGGCCCGGGCATTCTTCTGGACCATGCAGCCGGTATTCAGATCTGGAATAATATCCTTGACAACCAGGTGAATATCAAAAATTCCGCAAGCGAAGGGGCATTACTGTATCAGTCTCCTTCGAACCAGACAAATATTATCAAGGGGCCGAAAACGGGCGGAAACCTCTGGGCACAGGGCGGTGTTCCGGTCTATTCGTCCCACATGATTTCTGATGCAGACCTTGACGGGATTGGCGATATCCCCTACATTGAATCAGGTCTCATCGATCAATACCCCTTAATCCCGGCCGGAAGTGGATTTATCCCACAGGAGATACCTGAGCCCGAACCAGTTCAGGTCGTGATGACACCGGTCCCGGTCTCAACGCCATTTACCATTATCACCGGGATTCATGCAGCCATTATCGGTGACACCATTCCGACAGAGATGAAAGCAGGCATGTCATACCCGGTGAATATCACTCTGCTCAATGATGGATCAGACAACTGGCTTGATTTGCATACGGTCGGTGTCAGGGCGCTCGGTGAGGCTGCAACCTGGGGACCTGAATGGATGCCAGTTCCTTCCGGAATCAATTCAAAACAGTCCTATACCTATGATTTTGAGCTAAAAGCCCCAAAGACTCCAGGGACCTATGAACTCTCCTATCAGGTGGTGCGGGGAGGGCAGGGAGTCTCGGTCACGTTCGGGAGACCATACAAAAAGGTTGTAACTGTTCAATAACGGATAAAAAGAGGTAATATTAGTAGTTACGGCCTCCGCCGTATCCCCTGCCACGGTTATATCCCCCGCCGCCGGATCCACGGTCAAATTCCCGCCTTGGCTGCATGGGCCGGGCCTCATCGATACGCATGGTCCGCCCTTCAAATTCGGTCTGGTTCAGAGCGTCCATTGCTGCCTGGGCTTCCTCGCTGGTGCCCATCTCAACAAATCCGAACCCTTTCTGCTCGATAATTTTTACACTGACAACGTCACCATACTGAGAGAAGAGATCCTTCAGCTGGTCTTCTTTAACAGAGTACGTCAGGTTGCCGACGTACAGTCGCTTTCCTTCCATAAGATATCAGACACCGTGTCTCTTTCCTTCCCTAATCATTCCGGATTTGGGAGGACTGTGATCATGCCCCTGTCACCCGGCAATCTGACCGACAACGGGAGATGTCACCAGCGTACATCTGGCAATCCGGATCGGGTATTCGCCAAGCTTTCGAGAAGCTGATCATGAGAAAAGACGACGCGGATGTTATTAATAATTATGTTACCGAAGGAGAGAATGGTCCAACGATTGATTTACCGTGTTATTTTCAGCGAATCACCGGATATCTGAATCCGGTTTTCTCATCCAAAAAAAAGGGATATATGCAGGAACGGGTGTACAGAGAACCCGAGCAGGAATGAACCTCCCCGACAAGTTATCTCCCATGAGCTCACCAGAAAAGTCATGCCTATATGACCGGCTGCCTGTATACCGCCTTTCTGGGAATGCACGAGTGGGGCATTTATGATTCAAGGTTTCCGCCGCGCAATTTCGCCGAGGAGCATCCATTCCCATGCAGGGGGGCCGGGATCTGTGATTCCCGGGAACTGGGAAGAGCCATTGTGTTCGTGTGAAGCCAAGAAGGAAGTGACTCGAATGTGTTACTCTGGCAAATACGCATGAGGCCTGTCGTGAGTATCCTGGATTGGGTAGTGGCCCAGAATATTACTGATGATACAAACCCATCATAATTTCGCTCGTTTAACCAGTTTCAGTTCAAACAGTCAAAGCAAATCCAGTCAAAAGGTGAATATTCATCTTCAATTATCAAGCAGGTCACTTCACCTCCATACGATACATGTGATATTATAGGAGTTACGCAATAGGAAACTTAATTTATTGTTTGGAAATGTGAAGAAACTAACTTCGAATTAAGTCAATTACATTAAGTTTTCGGATTGTTTTTTCTGCGTAAGTCCTATATTAGTAAGTTCCTGACTTGACCCCCTCTCTTTCGCACGGGAGTTCATCGCCTCTTCAAACAGGACGAACTCAGGAATACTACTGAACCTGATCATCTGGCGGGGGGGCTGGCTAGAACAGGTGAATGAGGCTGATGGCGGAAATGGCGGATGTCGGCGGAAGGGTGGAGGTAGTGTTCCGCCATCTATCGGCCCCCTAAAATTTGATGAAATTCAAAAAGAAGAAAATAATAATATAATTAGTACCTCATGGCGGAAAGAAGAGCATATACAGAGTATACCGGGACCGCCTTGAGTCTGTCACTCTGAACCCGGAACCATCCGCCATTCCGCCAACTGATATGAACATGTAGACATAACGGCCATATTTTCTCCGGTTCGTGAAATGGAGACCGAAACATATGGCGGGGATGATCCGCCACTTTCCGCCGGACAG
>CAYWHV010000070.1:0-9923 GCA_964458045.1 uncultured Methanospirillum sp. | reverse complement strand
ATTATGATCTAGGGGTGGCACCGCCTGCCTCGTTATGAGTCGACGGGAATGCAGGATACAAGTTTCATGGTGTATCCCAGCCGGAGATCAGGCCACCTGTTCATGATCCCCAAACAACACATCTCCTCTTTCTTTCCTGCAACAAAAGAAGAGGCTGCTGCTCTCTGAAAGCGGCCCCGGGATGCACTAGTTTTACGCGAACACTCAATACTCCCAGCTGCCGGACAAGATCAAAAAATTAAAATTTATTGAGTTAAGGACCGCAAACCTGTTTCAGATGACAAGAGAAACAACTGGTCGGAAATGCCGGAAGACCGCCCATACCAGCACAATAACTACAATCATACCTGCATGTCTCTTCAGTGACACCAAGCCATCCGATGTGAGTTCTACATCGGTCCCAACATGCTTCATATGCAGCATAATCCCCCGAATTTTCTTCTGGATTCCCAATTAATTCCAGATACATACCAGTCAGTATAATATTGGACAATTGATCGATGGTTTTGAAATCTGTATCTGAACTCATGAATGGTTTGAGCACTTCACCCTCATAGTACTCGAGTGGTTGTACCTGAAGCGTGAGTGATTTGTTCCCATCTGAGAGCGAGAGATTTACAACCTCAACTTTGAATGTACGTTCGTTCTCCGGGTCAGTGAATACGAGTGCTGCGTTCAAAGGGAGTGAATATCCCTGAATATTCTCTACAGATAGTAAAAAACTCTTATTTCCGTAGGTTATGTGAAAATATGGGGCAACATCCCCTACGGTTATGACAGAAACACCATCTGCATCAGTAGTGAAAGAACTCTCCCCACCCTGGATATAGGCAATAAACGCAGGTGATTCTTCAGCCATACAAATACCTGCAAAAGAAATCAACAAAATTGAACAGATAATAAGAAATGTAAAACCTCTATTCATAGTCTCTTTCAGTGTTATGGAGAATTAATACTTGTGGATCTCTCTGTATCCACAATGAACGACCTGGCTGTACATGTATGCTCAGGGCACATATCCGAATTGTAGATAATTCCGACACTCGGCATCACATATTTTTATGTTACTTGAGGGTACGTCCAGGACATTGAAACTGGGTTGAGAGTAATCAATTAAAACCCTAGGTTTGGGTGCAGAGTAATATTTCAGTACCAAAATATCGAGATATTAAGGTCTAAACCAGAGGGACAGACTCCTGCTCTCTATTGTGATTGTAAAAGGAGAGTCTGGGGAAGAAAATATAATTATAGATTTTTGATTGTTATTGAAAAGGCTGATACAAAAATATATCGCACGAACCATTTCTGGCCCAGTACCACATCATCATTTGTTATCCGTCGATACTAGAAATATTGAGACAACCATCAAGGATTTTCTAGATTCAGAATTCTGACCCATAAATTGATTAAATCAAAATAAACATAGTTATATGTAATATATTGGCCTAGTAGATCTGTGAGACCTTTTTTAATAATCGGAATACTCGTTGCAGTATTCCTTTTAATAGCGATAGCAGGTGCCTATCCAATAGATTCCAGAGTAGTAACCACCCTTGACCGTACAGTTCTTCCTGTTGCCGTGCCTTCTCATTCACCTACGATTCTTCCGTATGAGGTATCTCAATATTCACAAAATGGATATGGGAACTGGGAGTATGGCGAAGGGATCGGTTATGAAAAAAGACTTGACCTGTTATCACCGGCAGATACTATCACCCCGGTAAATAATTCTGCAAAACTACTGCGTTTCTTTGATTTCACAGACATTCATATCACAGATAAAGAAACCCCTACCCAGGCGATTTATTTTGGTTATATGGGTGGTCTCTCTTCAGGGTATTCACCGGTTATGCTCTCTACCACCCAGGTTCTTGATGCCGCCGTTCAGACGATAAACGCTCTTCACAAAGAAGATCCTTTTGATTTTGGTATTAGTCTTGGTGATGCAGCAAATAACGAACAATACAATGAAATCCGGTGGTACATTGATGTTCTTGACGGGAAGACTATAAACCCGGATTCAGGAGTGAAAGATAATCCGGTTCCCGGCCCTCTCAATGATTATCAGGACACATACAAAGCTGCAGGACTGAATAAATCAATAAAGTGGTATCAGGTTCTTGGAAATCATGATCATAACTGGATTGGGACAAACCCTCCTGATGATTACCTTAAAGCGAATTATACCGGGGAATATATCCTTAACATGGGAGATATATTCACAGATCCCAGTGGGATAAAAAGCCGGGGATATTACATGGGGGCTATTGATGGGCGGACGGTGTATGGAGATGTCATTGGTGTAGGAAATGTCTCTGACTTTGATACTCCACCGAAAGTGTTAGCCGCAGATCCGAACCGACGGGTTTTGACGGTACCCGAATGGATGGGTGAGTTTTTCAAAACCACTTCTAATCCGAAGGGACATGGATTCAATCAGTCTGATGCAAAAGCAGGGATCGCCTATTATTCCTTTGAACCGAGATCTGATATACCCATAAAAGTCATTGTTCTCGATGATACACAGCCTGCGACCGACCCTGATAGTGGTGGGTATGGGCACGGTTCTCTTGACAATGTGCAGTTTGACTGGCTGGTTAGTGAACTGGATCAGGGTCAGGCTGATGGGAAACTGATGATCATCGCTGCACACATACCGGTTGGAGTAGAGGGCAATACGTCTTCACTTGATGAATATATGGCATGGAGCCCGGTCGCTGAAATATCCGAGCAGCAGCTTCTTGATAAACTCCATGAATATCCGAATCTTATTCTATGGATAGCAGGGCATCGCCACCTTAATACCATCACTCCCCAGGTATCACCAGATCCTACCCATCCTGAACTTGGTTTCTGGGTGGTTGAGACCTCATCATTACGTGACTTCCCTCAGCAGTTCCGGACCTTTGATATCGTCCGAAATAGCGACAACACTATCTCGATATTTACTACAAACGTTGATCCGGCAGTAAAAGAGGGGACGATTGCAGCAACATCGCGTTCATACGGAGTAGCAGCGATGCAGATATTCAATAATACGCTCCCGTACTCACCGAGTGGTTCGTACAATGCAGAACTGATGAAACCACTCAGTCCTGATATGCAGGAAAAAATCCAGAATTACGGCACCCCTTTTATGACCTAATCTACCTCTTTTCTTCCCCTTAAGAATAATAATACCGGTAACGCCAGATCGATGAGAGATTTATTAACCCGAATATCATGGGTATCTCATCTATTTCCGTTGTTTAATTTTCCATATTGGGGTTTTACGTATTCATCGGAGATGATTTTAGGAAAAAAAGGTTTAGGAAAGAAATAAATTATGAGATATCAGGGGTTGATTTTCATCGCCTGATCATACAAAATTTCACTCCATGCCGGACTGACACCGGTTTCAGGCTCTACATAAGTTCTAAATCCAATAAAGCAGGAGTCATCAGGTTCAATACCATACGGTCCTACTCCGGAAGGCACCACCAGGGTTTTCATCTCCGGATCTTCTTCCCGTGCTACTTTAGCCACGTAGAGGTACTGGGCATTCGGGTTATCTGGTAAAAATTTCTCTGCAGTTCCAGCCAGATCAAAATTAGACAAACCCCCTACCCCGTTGAGAGCATTTTTCCCGTAGAGTGCAAAGTTCGAATAGGTGGCTTTTCCTGTGGCAGCATGGTTAACCCCATATACAAGTATGGCTTCTCCAGGGGTATCGCCCAATACCGTGCTCGTCGTATTCAGATAGACCGTATCACGGGTATCTGCTAATACATCAATCCCTCTTTGAATTGCATCATACCCTTCGAATATCCAGACCTGAGTAGTCAGGTTTTCGACATGACTCATCCCACCGTAATGAGCAATGATTGCCTCCCGGAGTTCCAGGAGATCATCATTCAAATCCAGTTCATGTGTCGTCCCGGTCCCTCGGGGAATAAGCTCAGGAACAGGATAATAATCCGGTTGTCCTTCAGTTGTGGGAGTCAGTCGGTATACAATCCCAGGAGAGCTATTGATGAATTCTTCTCCTACAGACTGGTCTTTGAATAACGCAATCCGGTTCAGTGTTGAAAACGTGTCTGATTCAGCGGAAAGCCCCATGCGGACAAGATCGTGTGGAATGACCAATGTATGCATGATCTCTTTCGGATATCCAGCATTCATAAGAGCTTCTCGTGCGTTTTGATCTGCAATCTTGTCAGCGGTGAAGATGATAATAATCGGCTCGGAAAAAGCATTGGCCTTGTATGCCGGTTCACTTTGTAACCGGGATAAACTGATAGAATCTCCAAGACTTGCAAATATCCGGTGATACGTACCCAGTTCTTCTGAATATCGTAAGGCAATATACCCGATGTAGCTGAAATATTCGCATTCCGGCGGTGTGATTCCGACATATACGATGGCTTCATCAGGCCTCATCCGGTAATCCAGCCACAATCCGGCATCCTGCGGATTGATTGGTGCATCGGATATGGTGTTATTTACCGTCTGTCCGGGTGCTTTTGGCACCTTAAATTGCATGTAGGGGCTGGTCGGATTGTTCCCGTAACAAGAAGGAGTAATACCTGCCTCATACAGACCGATGGGGTTTGTGGTAGCCAGGAGCCCTTCCTGCACTTCGAACCCCCGGTCCTCAAATGCCATAATTGTGGCATTTTTATCTATCCCGGCATCATCTCCAAAACCTGATGTAATCAGGAGAGTCATCAGGCTAAGGGAGACTGCAAGCACCCAGAAAAAACGTTTCATAGATTAGGTCATTAGAAGTCTCATGGTATATGTGTTGTTATTTAAAAAAAATTACCTAATCTTCTTCTCATCTGGCGGAGTTCTGAAAAACACCCCTAATACCACAAATGGAACATAATACAAAATCTCGATGTATTCAAGATCAGCATAGACCCAGAGGATACCAAGAAAGGCAACAGCTGGGGGGATCATACATTTCATGAAGAGAATTTTTGCATCCTCATCACTGAGTAATGGTTCGCGAAGATGTGGAGAAGAACTTGCATAATGCCAGAGATAGAGAAGGATAATCCCGAGAATGAGATAATTTATCTGAAAGAAATAATCTGCAAAGGTATAATATTCAAGGCCCAGATTACTAAACGCTGAAGAGAATGGGATGACCACAATTGCCATCAGGGCTAGCATATGCACATGAAGGAAATGGTAATCATACGTCTTCATCCGGTGAAACATCTGAAAGAAGAGCATCCAGAACATCGCGAGAATGATGAAAACTCCAAAGAAGTCAAATATTGATGAGATCGTATTTGAAAAAAACTGATCGACGGTTATCGATGAGGCTTTTGCATATTGATCCGGAGTTACAATATCTCTGGCAAGCAGGGTCATGGTAAATGCAAATATCCCATTTGTGATCCGCTCCAGATTCACTTTTGTGATGGGTTCTGTGATCGTCATCGATGTCCTCAAAGAATAATAGAAAAAGTATGTATATATTCCTTTCAGTCCTGATCGAAACGACATTTTCTTATTTTAATGGACGGTTATCCCATGGCACAAGAATTCTCATGAAACTTGGAAAGCCAAATCGTAACGAACAAATACCTATCAGATCAATCTACAATTTATGTTCGGAATGGAAAATATGGCCAAACAGTTTCTTTCCTCACCTGAAGGCCAGAAGATGATCATGGACTTTATCTCATCACCTGAAGGAATGAACACCATCAAGAATATGGTTGGAACCCCGGAAGGAAAAAAGGCCGTCGGGACCCTCGTGAAAACAGCTCTCCCTGCATTGGGGGTTGGCAATGAGGAGATGGGAATGATCACTGGAATTGTTGATAAATTCCTGTAATCATTTATACTTACACGCTTTTTCCAGAATCTCTTCCGGTGGAGGACCATCGGATACTATTTTTCCGTCACGAAGGATTATCACCCGGTCAAAATATTCCATGTGCCAGTCCTCATGGGATACCATCACAATTGTCTGGGCCATCTCTTTGTTAATCTGCTTAAAGAGGTCAAGAACATTCCTCGAGCTCTCCGAGTCCAGATTTGCACATGGTTCATCAGCAAAGAGAATCTCCGGTTTATTCACCATGGCTCGTGCAATGGCTACCCGCTGCTGTTGACCTCCGGAGAGCTCATTATGTTTATGAGTCAGACGATCTGACAGACCAATCCGGTCGAGTATTTGTAACGTCTGTGCCTGGTACTCTTCCTTTGAGGTTCCCCGGATCATCGAAGTCAGGTATACGTTCTCTTCGACGGTCAGTTCAGGCACCAGGGCATAATCCTGGAATACATACCCAAGTCTTTTTAGTCTGAACCGTGTTCTCTGCCGCTCATTTAAGGTCTTCACATCAATGCCGCCAAGAAGAATCTTCCCTTCGGTTGGCTTATCCAAAAGACCGAGCAGGTGGAGTAAGGTGGATTTTCCTGACCCACTCGCTCCCATGATACCGACAAATTCACCCTTCTGGATGGTAATGGAAACTCCCCGTAATGCATGGACGGTTACTTTGCCCATATCATACACTCTGGTCAGGTTTTCTGCGATAATCATTGTCAGCTCCTCATTGCGGTCAGAATATCTTCAGATGCCACCCGCCAGGCAGGAATATAGCCGGCAATAAATGCCGCGATATAGAGCATTATCGTATTATTAATGAGATCAGATGTGGCAACCACGGGTGTTACCTCTCCATCAGGGAACTGGAATGGATACACCGTCAGTATCGCAACCATGGACTCCACAAGCGTCGTCCCGACTATGATCCCAATTGTTGTCAGAATTAAAACCTGGAAGACATAATTATGAATAATAATGCTCTTCTCAACCCCGAGTGCCTTTAACACGCCAATCTGTCTTCTACTGTTCAAGGTTTTGATCATGATAACAATAAAGAGCACCACGATAGCAATGATCAGCGAGACCACGATAGTAATGGAGTTAAGCATGGCAAAGTTCTGAACCGCACGACCCATTGCCTCTTCAAGAATATCCTGCCAGGTCTGAACTTTCTCTCTGACACCAAACCGGTATATCTGTGTTTTCACCTCTGGTTCATAGGAATCAGGGTCGGTCTTGATGATGACATCGGTTGCATAATCCACTTTCCTGCCAAAAACCGATTCCATCTCATCCCAGGTGATATAGGCTCCCTGGTCTGCATAATATGAACCGGTCTCGATGATACCCTTGACATGGTACACCTTGCTCACCCCATTGGTATATTCAACAGTGACCGGGTCTCCTGCCTTCAGATACCTTAAAGTGGGTCCCATGTCAAGACTCTCATCCTTATGCCCGGATGTCTGAATACCGATGATTATCTCGTCATTCTCACCATCAGCCAGGTAATCTCCATCAGCCATCTTCCGGTATACATCGGTGACAAGACGTTCATCATCCGGGTTTATCGCAACCACCGTCGATCCCAGGCTGTTCCCCTTGTACCGGAGCGTCACCCCGGTCCCATAATGGGCTGATGCTCTGAGGACACCCGGAATCCTGTTTATCTTCTCCAGAAGAGAAAAAACATCCTCAATATAGCGTTCATCTTCATGGGGGGAGATGAGAATATTACCGGTCTGGTAGGTGATGATCTGGTCTTCAGCGACCTTGATAAACCCAAGGATAATGGAGGGCATGAAGATCATGTTGGTAAAGACCATGGCAATGATCAGTACCGTCAGATACAGGCTTCCCCTGCTCCCCCTGAGAATTCCCCGGAGTGCTAAAAAAAATGAAACCCTGAGGTCAAGAAGCATCAGTCATCCTCGTTTTTACGCCTCATGTACCAGAATCCGCCTGCTCCTGCAATAATAATGAGCAGGATAAGAATCATCATTCCGGTTGAATCGTCACCATTTGCAATGGTAAGGACAAGATCCTTATCGAGGGTATGAGTGCCCCAGTCGTCGGTGTAGGTAATTGTTGTGTGATAGGTGTACTCGCCAGCATCAGTCCCTTCCAGAACAAAGGTTGCCGGAGCATCATTTCCAGATTTAATTCGGCCGATAAATGCCTCTTTTGCCCCCTGAATTGGGAGATCAATAGTAGCACTGACAGATTTTGCCTCACCGGTTCCGGTATTCTGAACCCTGATGATGAGATCAAATGGTTCACCTGGCTTTACTCTGGATGGTGTCGTCTCAACCGAGGTGATACTAATCTCAGACTCTCCTCTGACATCAAGTCCGATTGAACCGGTATCTTCAATGACCGTCCCGTCCAGCAGGGCATAGGTCATTCTCACCGGAACCTCAATGATACCAGTCGGGGTGCTCTTGTCGATGAGAAGAGAGAGGTTCTTTTCTTTTGATGTTCCTGAGGCAAGACGGTCGATCATGAATGAGCTGATCCCTGCCGGAATTGCAAAGGGCGGGCTGCCATTCACAAAGACCCGGATATTGTCTGCCTGGGTTGATCCCTCATTTAAAATCCTGATTGTGCCTTCAACCTTGGTTCCTGGTTTCACCGGTATTGGGAAGGTGTTTTCAAGTGCCAGAGAAGGGGTCCTGAGGACGGATAACTGGGTGTTGACATTGACCGGAACCGGATATTTCAGGCTCTGACCATCACGGACACGGATCCAGACCTCAGGGAAATACATCCCACTCCTCTGTGGTGCACGGATCAGGAACGTAACTGGAACCGGCTGGTCGGGGCCGATATTCCCTTCAAACTTTGAGTCTCCTCCCAGGATGTCAAAATCCTTGGATTTCAGGACCACACTATCAATATATGGTGTGATACTGGAGGTGACCTGACTGACATCCTGTCCGTATGATACAGAACTGGTGGTCGTGCCTGATGCAACGCTCTGTAAGGTCACCGTCAGAGTTCCCTCTTCCCCAGGAAGGAGAACTGCCGGTGAGACTTTGTAATCAGCAACAATGACTGAAACCTGTGGTGCGGCTGACACCAGGGGAAGCATACATGCAAGAGCAAGAAGGATAATCGTCCCTTTTATCACATGCCTGCACAATTCTGATCTCGTGTGGTTTTTGCTCGTCTTCATAATGATCTTTCAGTGAGATATGTACTATTCATTCATCTATTCCATAGTTTCTGTCCGGTATAAGGAAGAAACTCTCTTCGCAAGGTATGTTCTACATTCATTCTACCGTCCGTAAGGTTACATCTCCAATTCCCTGCGAGATTGAGACATGAATGTCTGGTGCATCAGGACTGCTTGTTTCATGATAATATCCATGGTCATCTCCGGTAAACCCGGTCAGGAATAAATTCCCGATTGCTCTGTCAAGAGCAACAGAAACACGGGATCTCTCCGGAAACAGAACGGTGATATCACCCGCTCCATTCTCAATCCGGATGGGAAGTGAATCTCCCTCCCAGTCATGAATATCCAGGAAGAGAGATCCGGCACCAGATTCCAGAGCCAGTTCTGAAATCTGTGCATTCCCTGGTTCCATGTGAATATCTCCTGTTCCTACAGAGAGAAGGAGACTTATCGGAGTCTGGTTATGCACGCTGATATTCCAGTTCTCCTCTCCGCCGATAATTTCATGAAAGATATCACTTGGCCGGTCAATTGCAATATTCATCGTCTTATTGGTAACCGAATGAGTAAGACGGGGGAGATAGTGCTTTGTCTCAACATGCACCTCTCCGGTCAGGAGATCATCCATTGACTCTCCGGCAATCCGTATGGTCCCGGTATCTATGGCCAGATTCACCCTGGCTTTCTCTATCTCCTGTGCGGGGAAACTAAATTCTGAATAGCCTTCACGGGGAGGATTTGGAGTATCGGTTTCCAGGATCAAAAGGACACCACCGATTCCAAAACTCAGAATCATGATGATAAAGAGCCATCCGAATACCTGTCGCAGATTTGGAAGATGGAATGCTATCATATGCTCTCACTCCCGTGGATAATGGCAATATTCCATTTCAGATACCTGATTCCGATACGATA
>CAYWHV010000069.1:3744-9933 GCA_964458045.1 uncultured Methanospirillum sp. | reverse complement strand
GGAACGGTTATGATCAAATAGGCGAAAGACTGGGCCTTCCTGGCTCTCTTTTTTTGCATAATTCCATTATTGCCCGAACTTGCTCAGAAACATTATTTTCTCACGTCAATATTATCATTCCATATTCTGCCTGGATATGTTTCAGGTTATAATTCCCGTTGCACATATGGCTATTGTTGGAATCTGGTGTCCCCTGTTTCAGGTTTGGTTTTGATGTTTTGTGTTTAATAGTCCTTGACCTCTTTCAACGCCTGAATCAGGAGCATGGTCAGACTATCGTGATGGTATCGCATGAACCCTGGCATGAGGAGTATTTTGACCGGGTCATCAGGTTTGTTGATGGCAATATCGATTCCGGATACATACTACCGGATAAAGAATAGAAGAACAGAAATGGAGAGGGTTATTCTCTCCAACGGATTGTACGGTCTGATATGATTCTCTTACAGGCTTACAAAACCCTGTTCTTCAACGATCTTCTGTCCCTCTGCACTCATGACAAAGTCAAGGAACTCTTTTGCAAGGCCTTCCGGCTCACCGGCGGTAACGAAGTATAATTCACGGGAGAGCGGGTATGCACCGGACTTTACGGTTTCAACTGATGGCTTTGAGTTCTTTCCATCGTCGCCCTTGATCTCGACGACTTTTACGCCATCTTCAAAGCCCATACCGACATATCCGATTGCAGTCGGGGTCTGGGAGACATACTGCTGGACTGCACCGTTGGAGTTCTTTTCAAGCATGAACTTGGTGAAGTCTTCCTTGTGGAGAACTTTCTCAAAGAAGAACTCTCTGGTTCCTGATGCACTGTCACGTCCGACGATCTCAATCTTTGCGGTCTCTCCGCCAACATCCTGCCATCCGGAGGCGGTCCCGGTGTAGATGTCCTTGATTTCTGAGAGAGTTAATGCTTCTACCGGGTTTTCAGGGTTTACAATAACTGCAATTCCATCCTTTGCAACTGCAACGGTCTGAAGTTCCGGGTATGCAGTCTTCTCTTCATCCTTCAGTTCACGGGATGCCATTGCAAGGCTGACAACTTTTTCGCCCATTGCCTTGATACCGGCACCAGAGCCGCCACCACTGACCTGAACATCAACATCAGGGTGAGCGTCCATGAATGCTTCTGCACATGCAGAGGCAATAGGGAGAACGGTGGTCGAACCAGAGATACTAAGGGTCTCTTCTGCCATAACCGGAGCAGTGGCAAAGAAGACGGCACAGAGCAGGAGCATGATTCCTGCAATCCGGAGAACCGGAGTTTTATTCAAATGAGACATGATAAATCCCGACACCCATTGTCATCCCGGTATTATTCCGCTTTCCAACAGAGAATATAGAGAGATATGGTGGATCAGGAGAGATATGATATCTCTATAGTTCTCTATTCTCACTATATCTGACAATATACTCTATGCCCAATCATTATCGAACCGGCACATGATCTCATATGCATACATTCCGATCCTGACCGGATGTTTTCCGGCTGGAGGTTCGGGACTTTTTGGAGAGAATTATTCTATGGCAGATATGCTGCACTCAATTATGACAAAACTCACCGCCGGTTTTGTTATCCTGGTAATCCTTATTACCGGACTTACATTTTTGTTTACCGTCGGTGCATCGACTGAAAAAATTCAGGAATCAACTCAGCAGGAGCTGGTGGCTCTTGCCTCTCTCACTGCAGCAGACCTGAACGGAGATGAGATCGCCAAATTAAAACCAGGAATGGAGGCTGAAATCCTCTATCTGATGAATGCTGAACAACTGGCCCACATGTCCCAGGCCGATCATGAGATTGTGAAGATATTCACCGTCAGAAAACAGGGTGACGGGATGGAATATGTGATAGACAGCGGGTATAATATCGGGAAGCGGGACGTGAAGATTGGCAATCCTGTATCAAATCCGACAACTGCCATGACATCGGCATTTACCGGGCCATCTGTTGAAAAGGAGTTTGTAGAGCGGCCCTGGGGGACTGTTCTTGCCGGGTATGCACCGATTAAGAATGCCAGGGGAGAGGTCATTGGTATTGTTGGTGTGGATATGGATGCAGCAGTCGTGCAGGACCGGATGGACTTTGTTGGTCAGACCATGTATCTGATTCTGTTCCTTGGCATTCTCTGTGCAGGACTCATCATTGCCATATTCTCCCGGACGATGATCCGTGACATCCACATGCTGATAGAATCGGCAAATAAGATCAGCAGAGGGGATACGAATGTGTCTATCTCAATTAATCGGAACGATGAGATTGGAGAACTTGCTTCATCATTCAAACGGATGATTACCAGTCTGAAGATCCTGATGCACCAGGACTACCAGGATGAGTAACTGGTAGGCGGGGGATTTTTATGAGCAAAACCTCTGATGCAGTGCTTGAGATTGCAGTTGAATATCTCGGCCCTGCAGCAATCACCCTTCTGGAACGACAGACAAAGTTTCACCTGCAGGGTCTGAATTTTCCTGATATCGGCCCTGAACATTGCACGGAACTGGCAAAATGGGTAGGTCTTGCCTCAGCCATGTTTATTGAGCAGGATCTTGCCCAGGAACTGGCAGATAAGATCGGGAGACTGGGGTGATTTTGATGCCTGGCTCTACCCCATTATTTCCAGTCCACGTCCTCCATGTTGATGATGATCTGCATGTTCTTGATATTACGAAGGCGTTTCTTGAACGTTCCGGTCATATCCGTGTCTGTTCGTGTTCATCGGTGCAGGAGGCATTTGAACATCTGACCGAGTATCCGGTGGATGTCTTCATCTCCGACTTTGAAATGCCGGAAATGAGTGGAATTGAACTCTTGCAAACGATCAGAGGTCATGGTTGTGATATTCCGTTTATTCTCTTCACCGGCCGGGGAAGAGAGAGTGTTGCGGTATCGGCAATCAATTCAGGAGCCACATTTTACGTACAGAAGGGAGGAGAGCCGAAATCACAGTATGCAGAACTGTCTGATAAGGTCATGAAGGCATACCGGCAGTACCGGGACCAGCAGAAAGTCAGGCATCTCTCCCGGATATTTCAGGTTCTTCGGGAAGTATCTGATACCATTCACGGAAATGAAAGAACAGAAGAAGTCTTTGGCCGTCTTTGCAGCAGGATAACCCTTGAGCCCGGATACCAGAACATGCGTATTGTCCTGTTTGATACAAACGGGAATGTGACACGGGTGTACCATGCCGGTCTTGAAGAACAGATGGGGCGGTTTCTCTCGTATCTTCAGGCTGGAAACCGGACATCATGTTATAAGAAAGCCCTGCAAAGCCGGTGCGGACCGGTTATCTGTGCTCCTGACGAGACCTGTGTTTCATGCCCGCTCTACTCCGGTCATCATGACGCCCACACCCTGACGGTCAGACTGGAACATGCAGGAACGGTCTTTGGCATCGTATCCGTGACCCTTGAGCCTGAATACGCAGGGGATCCTGATGAGCAGGCGATGGTGCAGGATGTTGCACGGGAGGTCTCGTACGCTCTTCATCACTTTCTCCTCCAGGAAGAGCATAAAGAGATGGAACATCTGATTGGGACGAATAAAAAACTCGATATCCTCAATACGATAACCCGGCATGATATCAGGAATGAATTGACCGCCGAGCTCTTTCATTATGATAATCTGCTTGAACTCTCGCAAAAGTATCCGGAGATTGAAGCGGATGTGAAAGAACTGGGAATTTCCCTGAATAATATCCAGGAACATCTGATGTTCTCCGATGTATACCAGAAGATCGGTATTCAAAAACCTCAGTGGCTTTCTATCTCCCGTATTATCGAGAATATTACAAAGTCTCATGGATTTGGGAATGTCTCCATCCTCCATTCAACCGGACCACTTGAGGTGTATACTGACCCGATGTTTGGAAAGATCGTCATCAATCTTGTTGAAAATGCCCTGATGCACGGGTGCCGGGTTTCTGCAATACAGATTCGGTTTGTTGAGAGGATTGACGGTGGCCTTCTCATTATTGAGGATGACGGGATGGGTATTCCGGATAATAAAAAGAAGGTTATCTTTGAACGGGGAGTGGGCCGGAATTCAGGTCTTGGTCTTTTTTACACCAGGGAAATTCTGGGGATGACCGGGATGAGCATTACTGAGAATGGAACCTATGGAAAAGGTGCCAGGTTTGAGATATGTATTCCGAAGAGTTGTTACCGGTTTTACAAAGGGGAGGAACTGATGAACTCTATTCACACTTCTTTTACAGGGCAGGTGCATGCCGATGATTCATAATTCAGGTGTTTCAAGACAGGGTGCTGCGGCAGATTCGTTTATTCAGCATATATCGCAGGGGTCGTATGCATTTTCATGCTGGGATGATTACATTGATTCATTCCCGGTTCCGGTTCTCCTCTGTGATCATACCCTGACGATCTCGCATGCAAATGAAGCCTTTCTCTCCATTTCGGGGTTTCAGAAAGAGACAATGGACGGAATGCATTTTAAAAACCTCTCTGTTTCTCTTCTTTCCGGCGAGTCGGTCTGGGATGCTGCTCTGTCGGGGAGAATAACATCAGGGATAGTTGAAGTCATCTTTCCGGAAGGGGCAGGGTTTTATGAGATTCGTGCTCTTCCTACGGTTCCTGATGGTACATCACTTCCGGTCATGCTGGTGTTTTTTATTAAACCTGATAATCCACCGGACTTTCCCTCATATGATACGATCAGGAGTTCTCTTTCTGAATCATGTGAAATCCTCGCAGAGATGGATGGTACTATCCTGTCCATGTCTTCCGGTTCTTCAATTCCCATCCCGGCTGATGTTCTTCTAAATAATAACATCCTGAAGTGGGACGTTCTCTCAGAGAATCCTGCAATACAGGAAGTTCAAAACCATCCAGGCACAGAGATTCGGTTTGTTCACGAACATACCGGATCAGCGGTGTCACACCTGATTACGGTCCGGGTCTGCTCTGTGGTTCTTCTCAAGCGTTCGGTCCTGTTTCTGACCATAACTGAACTTATCTCCCCGGAAAGTGAAGAAAAGCCCATGAGTCCAGAAAATTCTGCTCTTTCTTCTGCACTGGAACTGCTTGCATCAGAGATTTCTGCAGGAAATTTCTCTCACCGGGTAGAGATTGAGTTCTGCCCGGAGGATCTGGAGCCCGGCATTCAGGCGATAAATACCATGATGGAGCAGGTGCAGCAGCAGTTTTGTGCACTTACAGACGGAATCTCCCAGATGAACTCCGGATGGATTCCGCTCTCCATCCCGGCACCACAGGAAGGACCATTTACCGGTATCATTCAGGATCTGAACGGGGCATTAGATAGTCTGCAGCTCATGATTGCAACCGTTGAATCCTTCACCATGTCGGTTATGGAGGGAAATCTTACGGTGAAAGGGGATACGGCAGGACTTTCCGGGTATTACCAGGCGATGATTGCCGGGATGAACCAGATGCTGGTCAGGCTGAATACTCCCCTTCTTGAGATGAAGCGGGTTGCGACAGCCTTTGCAGCCTGTGAGTTTTCGTCCAGGATGGATGAGAAGATTGCATATCCGGGAGATTTTGCCAGTATGAAAGAGTCCATGGATGCGATCGGTATCTGGTGTTCTGCAGTTGTCGGAGAGATTGACCGGGTGAGCAGCCGGTATGCATCCGGTGACTTTACGGCCCATATGAGTTCAAAACTTGAGGTGACCGGAGATTTCACTACAATCCGGAGTTCGCTTGACAATATCGGGGTTCAGGTATCTGAAAGTATCACGGTGCTTCGGAATGCCGCTGACGTGCTGACCGTTGAGGCTGATGGCATAAAACGGGAGATTGCCGCGGTTTCAGGGCAGGCTGAGACCCTTGCCTGTTACACCAGTGCCGTTTCTGACCGGGCGGTCAGTGTCCAGGATGAGGTCAGGCAGATGGTTGTGAGTGCAGATACTGCCATGCAGGCGCTCTGTGGGATGAATGAGAAGGTGCAGGAGGTTGCTCACACATCGGCCAGGACACATGAGATGTCATCGCAGGGAGTGGTGCTGGCAACACAGAGCCGGGAAGGAATAGATGCCATTTCAGATGCAGCCGGGTCAGTGGACAGTGGGATATCCCGTATCCATGAGGAACTGATCAGTATTGAAAAGATCATCAAAGTGGTGACAGATATTGCAAACCAGACTAACCTTCTTGCCATAAATGCAGCAATTGAGGCGGCTCATGCCGGAAGTTATGGAAGGGGAT
>CAYWHV010000069.1:0-3644 GCA_964458045.1 uncultured Methanospirillum sp. | reverse complement strand
CTTGCCATAAATGCAGCAATTGAGGCGGCTCATGCCGGAAGTTATGGAAGGGGATTTGCGGTTGTTGCAAGTGAAGTAAAGCATCTGGCTGTGCAGTCAAAAGAGTCCACAACCAGTATTTCCCAGACGCTTGCAGCGCTGCATGATGCATTCCGGGAAGTGCGGGATAAAGTGTCACAGGTCCAGGGTGAGATTGAGTCCCGGAGCCATGCTATCTGTGAAATGGTACATCTGTTTGAAAAAATGGCCGGTGAAGTAGAGGTTATCGCGACCATGAGCAGGGAAACCGGGATGCTGTCACATGAGCAGGAGAGCAGGATTCGCGATCTGAATGAGCGGGCTCGGACGATTGGTGAGCTGATGGTTGAGACCGCCCGGGATGCAGGGTCATCTGCAGAGGCCTGTTCTTCATCCTGCCGGTCGATTGAACAGATCTCCGGTCATATTGAGGCTGTTGCCCGGTATGCTGAAGAGATTCATGGAGGGATAAGCGGGTTTACCGTGTAAATAACTCCCCTTTTTCATACCTGTCTTTTAAGGGCACAGGGTATGACAATGCAGGATGGGTAGATAATGTGCAAAGATGTCAGGCTGAACCATGGGCATACATAATCTGATCTCTTTTATCGGTTTTTTCTTCATCATAGCCTGCGCTTTTTTCGGTGTTTTGTTCCTCTATCAATCGTTCCGACCTCGTGAAATGAAAAAAACCATACAGTATTATGCCACCCTCCTTGAATCCTCACCTTTCCCTGCTGTCATTTTTCGGGTTTCAGATCTGAAAATTATTGCTTTGAATGCAAGGGCTGCTGATCTATTCAGGATTTTAAAAGAAAAGGCAGTCTCAAAACCCATTCTTGATTTTTTTGTCTGCCCTGATGATCTGCATGACATTATGATTCATCTGAATCATCATGAGAAACTGGTGGATTATGAAACCCGACTTCTTGCACGGGGAGGTCGTTTTTTCTGGGCTTATCTGTCTGCCAACCCTATCTCCATTCTGGAAGAAAAAGCTGTTATCTGTGCGTTTGCAGATATCAATCATCAGAAGGAGCTGGAGCAGAATCTCCAGAAAAATAAGGAATTATATCGTTCAATCATCAGAACATCTCCTGATAATATCACGATGGTGGACATGCTTGGTAAGATTTTCATGGTCTCACCGGCAGCAACCCGGATGTTTGGATATAATGACAAGGACCGGTCACCGTATGGGATGCCGATTCTTGATCATATACACCCTGCTGATCAGGCCAGGTTTAAACATGATGTCAGGCAACTGAAAGCGGGAACGAATACGGGGGTTCATGAGTATCGTGCGGTCCGGAAAGACGGATCTGAATTGTACATTGAAAGTCATTCAGAGATTATTCATGATAATCAGGGCCGGCCTGATAGTATCCTGTATGTTATTCGTGATATTACACAGCGTAGGGAGACTGAAAAGGCTATTCGTGAGAATGAAGAACGGTTTGTTACCATTTTTCAGGAGGTACCGGATCCTGTTCTGATATTCAGGCAGGATGGGACCATACTGGATATGAACCGGCAGTGCGAAGAATGGTTTCATGTCGGGAAGATCTGTTCTATCGGACATAAGGTTCAAAACATAGGTTTCTTCTCAACCGATGCCAATAACGAGGATCAGTTTTTAAAAATCCTCTCATTGCAGCCTGGTGAAAAATATGAGACCCGCATCCGGCTTTCTGATGGCCAGGAGCGGTATGCCATTCTCTCAACCAGGTACATCACCATTCAGGGAGATATCGCAGTTTTACTGCTCATCAATGATATCGACAGCCTTACCCGTGCTTATAAAGCATTGACAAAAGCAAATCATCAGATTGGCCTTTTAAACAGTATTACCAGGCATGATATTCTGAATAAGGTGATGGTTATCACCGGATATGGCGAGATCCTGTTAGAAGAATATCCTGATACGGAGTGGAGTGCAACGCTGCAGACCATCTTCTCCTCTGGAAAAGATATCCAGCATTTGATTGATTTTACGCGGGAATATCAGGATCTTGGTGTTCATGAACCTGCCTGGCAGCGAATTGATGATATCATGCAAAAGGACGTCCTCAAATCGCTCAGCAGTGGAATTTCTCTTTCCATCCCGGAAGAAAAGGTGGAGATATATGCTGACCCTCTCCTTGAGAAGGTTCTCTATAATCTTGTTGAAAATTCAATTCGTCATGGAGGAGGGATTACCAGGATCACCCTGTCATATGAGATATCCGGAGATGTTTGCCGGATTTTGTATCGTGATGACGGGGTCGGTGTTGCAGAGGGTGAAAAGAGTCTGATTTTTAATAAAGGACATGGGAAAAATACTGGTCTAGGGTTATTTCTAATTCGTGAAATTCTTTCATTTACCGGTATTTCCATAACTGAAAACGGGGTGCCGGGTCAGGGTGTCAGGTTTGAGATGCTCATCCCACCTGGATGCTGGAGGCGTACAGAGTGATGATTGATCACTGCTTCCTGAGTGAATGGCTTTCGCCGAGCCAGGTGAGGGAAGAAATGATTGTATATATATCCAGGGATCTATTAATCAGAATCCTGATTGTATGATACTCCGAGATCCCATATTACTCCACAATTTTTGCATAATACCTGACGCCCTTTTCCACTATCATCTGAATAAAATGAACATCGCTCTGAGCAGTATGGACACGAAACATGGGTACTCATATAAAATCCAAAGAAAAGAATCAGAATGATACTTATTCCCATGAGAAATATTCCAACATCACCTGAAAGGATGTTTTTGCCGTAAAAAATATTCGCACATATGAGGAGATTGAATAGAAATCCGGATAAAATTACTATTGACATATACCGGTAAAATGTCGGGTGCTGTTTTACTATCAGTTCGCGTTTTTCCTTATTATTATCGCCGTCTGGAGGCATTCTTCTCTCTCAAAATTATGGTTTAATAATTATAAATGGATTTAGAATGATCGCCATGATAATGATTGAAAGTCTGCATAATATTCCCCATTATATGGTGAGTCGAACAACATTATTGTCCTGAAATTTTTTTGAAATTTTTTTAAATATAACTTTCTCTGTTTTCTTCTGCCATGATGGTTTGGACCCACTCCTGGTTTTCATGAAGAGCACATCCACCAGCGGATTCTGTGAGCACTTCAGGCGTATCTCTCAGTCTTTGAAGGAACCGCGATCTCAACGCTTCTTTCAGTGGCAATTCGGTCAGGTTTGCATCAGAGTATGGTGCTGCCGGACATGGCTCCAGATCTCCGGACGGACTGACATGCACAAATCCACGCCCTGCAGCAAGGCATCCTCCATAGTATGCCTCATCTCCGGGAAAGCCTAGAAAGAGTGCCGGGTATTTCTGGTTCAGGCGGGTGAGTATGCCTGGCAGGTTTTGCTTCTGCTCATGAGTAAGTATAAGATCTTCTGTTCCGGTTGTCATGGGGACATACTCGACATACGAAAATACTCTGATGTGGGCATCAGTCATCTGCCTGATAAAGACTTCACCGGTGACTCTCTCAAGATTTGCACTGGTTGCCGTGATTGAGCAGCCAAAGAAGATGCCACGGGATTTGAGAAGATGACAGGTAGCAAGAAGTTGGTCAAAGACTCCATTCCCTCTTCGTGCATCGGTC
>CAYWHV010000068.1:0-9936 GCA_964458045.1 uncultured Methanospirillum sp. | reverse complement strand
TACTGGAATTTCCCGATTGCTTTGGAAACTTCAGTAATTATTTTATTCAGATCCTCAACCACGGTCACTATCTGGCTGGTACCGGCTGAGCTCTGCTCGGCTGCAGATGCAGCGGAAATTGCTTCGGTTGCTATCTCCCCGACCAGGTTGTTCACCTCATGGGCACTTGCGGTAATCTCTTCGACTGACGCTGCCTGCTGTTCGGTTGTCTTTGACACATCATCCATGTTCCTGGCAATCTGCCCGATCGACTCGACGATCTGATTGAAAATATTCAGGGTTTCAAGAACAGCCCCGTTCCCCTGTGATACAGCACTTTCTGCCTGGTCCATCGCCTTTGCTGCTTCATCAGATTTTTTCTGCAGACTGGTTATCATCTCGGCAATATTTTCTGCAGACCGCCGTGACTCAAGTGCCAGGGCTTTGACTTCACTCGCAACAACGGCAAATCCCCGGCCCGCTTCACCGGCACGGGCCGCTTCAATGGCAGCATTGAGGGCAAGAAGATTGGTCTGGCTTGCGATATCCGTGATAACATTAACAATCTTTCCAATCTGTGCCATCTCTCCCTTGATCTCGGTGATGATCCGCTCCACCTCACCTGAAGATGCCATGATCTCTTTCATCCCGGTCTCTGCATTATGAGCGAGGTCAACCCCTTTCTTTGAGAGTTCATCGGTGTCATGGGTGACCTTGCTGACTGATTCGGTGCTTGATGCAACCTCTTCCACGTTTGCCGAGAGATCCATCATGGCCCGGAGAACCTGGTCGATATTCTGTTTTCCCCGTTCACTCTGACCGCCAACATCTGCAGCATTCTTTGCCACCATTGCCGATCCTTCTGCAACGTCCTTTACCCCGGCATTTGCTTCCTCTGCACGGCTCGTAAGTTCCTCCATCTCCCGGTCGATCTCTTTGAGCACTGCAGAGACCTGGACCCCGATATTCATCAATGCTTCCTTTAATATCAGGAAATCTCCCTGAACCTTAATATTTGGTGGTTCTGCCGAGAAGTTCCCCTTTGCATACTCACCGGAGAGGGCGATGGATGCAGAAACCGGGACCTCGACCGACTCCATGACCTGGTTCAACCCGGCTATTATCTCTTTATAAGTTCCGGCAAATCTGTCCGCTTCACCTCTGACTTTGAGATTGCCGGCTGTCATTGCCCTGATGAGTTGTTCCATCTCTTGTGTGACACCAGTCAGGTTATCTCCTGCGGCCTTTAGATTCTCCTGGATAACGGTAAATTGCTCCCGGGCTTCCCGGGTATACTCATCAGCCTGACCGGTTGAGAGATCAAAGTTCAGATCTCCGTTTGCCAGGCTCTGAAGGTTTTGTGCCAGCCGCTCAACTTCAATCTGCTGATATTCTGCCAGCCGTTTCTGGGGGGTCAGGTCAACACAGGTGATAAGAGCTGAGTTTACATCGTTCTTCTCATCAAGAAGCGGGATTGAATAGAGCCTGATATGTTTCTTCCCTGATGGAAACTCAATGAGTGTATCGCTGATTGCCTCCTTTTTAGATGTAATGCAATCCTTTGCAGAATTTCCCTCCAGTTTCAGAATCTTAAAATCGGCTAGATTCATCTTTAATAACTGTTCCCTGGTATAACCGGTCATTTGTAAAAATGCTTTATTGATCCCCTCAATGGTCAGGTCTGTCTTTAAAAGCAGGAATGGGATAGGGTTATTCTCAATTATCTGGTTTGTTTTCAGTTTTTCCCATTCTTCTGCCGTAATATCCGTATAAACACCGAGAGCGGATATGACATTTTTTTGTGCGTCCAGAACCGGGATGGTATATGCATTCAGTATTTTAAAACCGGATGGAAATTCAACCTCTATTCGAGCCTTCCCTCTTCGTTTCTGTTCGATGGCGGCTTTGGATCCTTCCCCCTCCAGTTTTAATATTTTCAGGTCAGCAATTCTGGTCCCGACGAGTTTTTCAAAAGGGATGCCGGAGAGATCACAAAATGCCTGATTTGCGTATAAAAAATGAAACTGGGTGTCAAACTGGGCCATTGCAACCGGATTCTGGTCAAGGAGAGTCTGCAGGATATCAGTATCGATCCTGCTGGGTTTGCTCTCGGTCATTCATAATGGGTTACCACCGAACCATAATAAATAATTCCTAATGTGATCGACATACATTTATGGCATCCGGTACATTCTTCAGATATCGGACGGAGAGTTAATCTCTCTTGTTTTACCCAATTCTTTCTCTCTTCCAGATACCGACAGATTTTTGCTCTTCCTGACAGGAATGGTATATATGAATCCGTATGTTTTCATCATCCTGCTTCTGACCGGGGCGGTCTGTATCTGTGGATGCACTGGAACTACCAGCAATCCGGTTGAAAATCCCGTAGTGCCTGAGAGTACTCCGGTCCCATCAGAGACGAACACCGAATCTGAACCTGATATCCCGCTTTCCTTTGAGGAGGAGATTGCCGTGCTCCAGAACAAGACTGATAAAGAGTCTCCGGTAGAGCTGAAGATCGGAGAGATGACCAAGGTAACGTTAAAGGAGAACCCGACAACCGGATACACCTGGAATGTGTCTGTATCTGAAGGTCTTGCCATCGTAAATGACACCTTCATCGGTCCTGAGAACAAGCAGATAGTCGGAGCCGGAGGAGAACATATGTGGACCCTTGAGGCTATTGCTCCTGGAAATCAGACCTTTTCAGGTGTGTACCGCCGATCCTGGGAACCACCAACCGATGCTGATACGACCTATGTGCAGCGATATATTGTAGTTGAGTAATCTGTCTGAATCTGTAAAAATAAGAAAAGGTGGTGTATGAACCAGCAAAAAATCAGACGTCTGATCCTACTGATCTCACTTCTCCTCCTGCCGGTCACCTTCTTTTACCTCTCTCCTGTCCTTATTATTGAAGGGGCCGCTTCTGGTATATTTACCGGGAGTGCCATCATATTCACCTTTATCTTTTTATTTTCCCTGATAGGCGGAAGATTATGGTGCGGGTGGATCTGTCCTTTTGGCTCTCTTCAGGACCTGGCCCAGGACATACAGGGGAAGCGGGTTACAAACCCCTGGATTGACCGGTTCAGGTATGGGCTGTTTGTCCTCTGGATTCTTATGCTGTTTGCCTTTTTCATCCGGGCAGGGGGCATTACTTCAATCGAACCCTTCTATCAGACTACCAATGGTCTTTCGGTTGCCGGACCAGTGGAACTGACCGTGTTCATTGTGATCCTCTTTATCATCACGGCAATTGCACTGATTGTCGGGAGGAGGGGGATGTGCCATCTCTTCTGTCCCATATCTGTCCTGATGATCGTTGGCAGGAAGATCAGGAATGCCATCGGTCTTCCAGCAGTGCAGCTGACTGCACAGTCAGAGAACTGTATCAGCTGCGGTCATTGCACGAAAAAATGTTCCCAATCGCTTGATGTTCTCTCTATGGTGGAACAGGGCCACATGGAACAGGCTGAATGTATCCTGTGCGGAGCCTGTATCGATGCCTGTCCCAGGGATGTAATCCGGTTTTCTTTTGGAAGACCGGTCCGGAATAAGAATCAGAAGTAATGAATGATGAATACTATTAAGCATTAAAAGAGCGTATCGAATTTCTCATGGGAGTGAAAGGGTTTCTCTTAATCACAGCATTAGTGCTGGCAGGATTCACTGCAATCGCATCTGCAGAAGAGACTGGTGACATACCTGACCTCATCGGGACATGGAACTGCATCTATTTAGAATTTGATTCACAAAATCTTGACTACGAAGCAAATGATACGCCAATTCGGACACTTCATATTGAAACGCAGAATGGGCGAATCTTTGATGGATATAAGGATTATGTCTGGACTGAAGGAGAAAATTCCAAACAGATAAAAGAGCGGTTTCTGGGTGCAATTGGGAATGACAATAAGACATTATACCTGAATGATTTCTCAAGTGGGGTGGCATTTGGAGAGATTCTTTCACCCGGTGAGATAACCGTGTATTACATGCATTCTTACACCGTCACGGGGAAAAAGGATTATGCTGTCGCGGTTGCCGATTTTGTTCGGGAGTGACCTGAACGGTTCTCCAATTTCATTTTTCCAGAAATTCGCCAGAGCATTCAGGTCTTTTTTCTAGGTTCTCAATTTGCTGATATTCTACCTGGTTGTTTTAGTATCCTCAATAAATTGATGGTTTCCACAATGAATACTATCATCCATCTGTACTAACCTTTCTATCATATGGCTCCGTCAGTTCTGATTATCGGCGGTGGTATGGCAGGGCTCTCTGCCGGCTGTTTTGCCAGAATGAATGGATTTGAGACAGAAATCCTGGAGATGCATACAATCCCTGGTGGCCTGTGTACCGCGTGGAACCGGAAGGGGTATACCTTTGATCTCTGCATTCACTGGCTCTGCGGGTCAAAACCAGGGACGGCCCTGTACCAGGTCTATGAAAAACTCGGACTGATGGAGGGCAGAAGTTTTCATCATCCCGAATCATGGACAACCGTTCGTGATGAGCAAGGGAACGAGGCAACCCTCTACACGGACCCCGGGAGGCTCTATGATGAGCTTATCCGGATATCACCGGAAGATGCATCATTCATCTCCCGGCTCTGCAAGGATATTCGCAAACTCAGTCGGATGGAGTCACCGGTTGACATGACTCTCCTGGATATCATCCGGTATATTCCTTTTTTCAGCCTGATGAAACGGTACAAGCCAACGGTTCAGGATGTACTGTCAGAAGTGAAGAGCCCGGTTCTTCGCAACCTTCTTGCTGCAGGGTTTGGATGGGAAGGGCAGTCCATGTTCTTTCCACTCATGGGTCTTGCTATGCAGGGGGCAAAAAATGCCGGGTATCCGATCGGTGGTTCTTTACCATTTGCAAAGGCAATTGAGAAACGATACCGGGACCTTGGCGGAACCATCCGGTATAAGAGCAAAGTTACTGCCATCATCACCGAAAAAAACCGGGTAAAAGGGGTCAGTCTTGCTGACGGGACCGAGAGGTATGCTGATTATGTCATCTCCTGTGCCGACGGGCATACCACGATCTTTGAGTGGCTGAAAGGAGCATACTGTGATGATATCATTCGTGACTATTACCAGAATCTGAAACCATTCCCCCCGATTGTCTTCATCTCATTCGGGCTGCATACCGATCTCTCTCATCTCCCGAAAGACCTGACCGTCCTCTTTGACAACCCGGTGGAGATTGCCGGAGTGGCGCTGGATTCGATAAGTTTCAGAAACCATGTCCATGATCCCACTCTCTATCCACCAGGAAAAGGGGTAATTACGACCTGGTTTACTGCTGATTACTCCTTCTGGGACCAGCTCCCGTACCAAAGTGATGCATACCGGTCAGAAAAGGATGACGTCGGAAGAAAAGTATTTGCCCTCCTGTGCCAGCAGTATCCTGAATTATCTGAAACATGTGAGGTTATGGATGTTGCAACACCCATGACTTTTGTCAGGTACACCGGCAACTGGAAGGGAAGTTATGAGGGGTGGCAGGTCACACCTGATTCGTTCTTCCTGAATTTGCCGCAGACGCTCCCCGGTCTGTCCGGGTTTGCCATGGCCGGTCAGTGGGTAGTCACGGGAGGCGGAATTCCCGGAGCGGTACTCAGCGGGAGAAAAGCGGTGAAACAGATGTGTTCTGATTTCGGAAAGAAGTTTGTTTGTTAGAGAGAGAAACATGGAGATCTATTATTCAATTGACTGGCCTGAAAAAATCAAGAAGGAACTGATGAGTGGAAATGTTGGTGGCGCTCTTGCCATCGTGGATAAGGAACTCTCCCAAGATCCCACATCTGAATCACTTTTGTATCAAAAAGCAGTACTTCTGCATTTCAATTTGAAGCCAAAAGAATCTATACAGATTCTGGATTACATCCTTACCTTAAACCCGGGGTCCATGGATGCTTTCACCACAAAAGCGGCATGTCTGAACAATCTTATGCGAAAATCAGAGGCCATAGAGGTATTGGAGCAGGCATTGCGTATTGATCCCCGCCATGATTTTGCCCTTGTCAACTTCGGGTATACGCTGCATTCCATGGGAAGATCAGAGGAGGCTCTTTCCTTCTTTGAAAAGGCAATTCAGTATAATCCGGATATCACCAGGGGGTATCAGGGACGGGCATGTGTTCTTGAGCAGGAAGGCAGGTATAAAGAGGCCCTTTCGGATCTTGAAAAAGCGTTCTTGTTGTATCCAAACGACGGCATAATACTGGCATCCAAAGCGGAGGTACTGTATTCTCTAGGCAGGGTAAAAGAGTCAGAGAAGACCGCAGCACAGGCGACAAAAATCTGCCCTCATCTTCCGGGGACATGGAAAACCTATGGGGATATCCTTTATCATAACGGGAAATTCAAGGAGGCTGCTCTGGCATATGAAAAATCATGTTCCCTTTCTCCGGGAGATATTGGTCCATTCCATGGACTTGCACTTTCTCATTTAAAGATGGGTCAGTGGAACAAAGGGATTGAATGGTTAACACAGATCCTTGAGCATAATCCTGAGGATGTGACTGCCCTTGGAAACCGGGGAATTGCATATATGCAGCAGCAAAAATTTGAGGCCGCAATCAAGGATTTAGAGCGTGCCATAACGCTGAACCCGGATTATGTTATTGGTCTAAATAACCTTGGAACTTTATACCGGCTCCTTGAGAACAAAGACAAGTCAAGAGAGATGTCGATGCGGGTACTGGCACTTGAACCGGGAAATGAGATTGCAATAGGTAATCTGGCTCTCTTGATTCCCCCTGAACATCTGAAGATGAATAAACCTCAGATGAGAAAAGGGTGGAGGACCCGGTTCACAAAAAAATAATTTTTCTGGTCAGTACGGTGTCTTATTAAACCGGTCCAATTCTGTATTCACGAGTTCTATCGCCTTGTTTAACCGATCGAGATCTGTATCCATCAATTGCGGCGTCTTATTAAACCTGTCCAGTTCTGTATTCACGAGTTCTATCGCCTTGTTTAACCGATCTAAATCTGTATCCACCAATTGCGGTGTCTTATTGAATCTATCCAGTTCTGTATTCACGAGTTCTATTGCCTTGTTTAACCGGTCAAGATCGGTGTTGATTACTTCGGTTGTCTTATTTTGCCTATCAAGTCTCGTATCCACTAATTGCGGAGTCCGATTGAACCTGTCGAGGTTGATGTCTACTTGATTTAATGATTTAATAAACCGATCCAATGCAGTATCGACCAGAACCGGTGATTTATTCATGCGGTCCAGTTCGGTATTGACCAGGTCAGGAGCCTTGTTAAAGCGATCTAATGAATAATCAACAAGCCTTGGTGTTTCTGATGCGAAACATATTGAGGATCCATGGAATGCTATCATGAGCATACACAGACCCATGAGCGATAGGAATTTTTTCATCAGAAATTTTTAGATGGAGTGAATTAATTACCTTCTTATCTGTCTGCCTGATCAGTGAATTTGACGGGTAAAAGAAATACCGAATACCTGTATTCCTCTCCGGAGCGGATTTACATACTCTCTCCGTCCATCCCGCTCACTGCTGCGACATACCTCCCGGTCTTGGTCAGTTTCACCACCGTATTCCTCCCGACCTTCTTCCTTTTGATGTACCCGGCATCATCCAGTTTACTTAAGTACCGGTTCTGCAGTTTCATCAGGTATTTGGTCTGCAGTTTTCTCCTCTTTTCATATGCGTAATTCCAGTAATCCTCTTCAAACCCGTCAACATGCATCGAATGCAGGTACCGGATGAGATCATCACAGGAGAGTACATCATCACTTGTCGCGAGATGGTTCAGAAGCAGGAGCGATGAGTCATCAGGGAGTGCAAACCTGAAATTCTCCAGCTGCCAGACCTTCACCGCATCACATATGGACAGCCCGTGCTCATTCTGTTCTTTCTTTGTTGATGAGTACCGGCTGGCCCTGACATAATATAACCGGACATTATGAATCATGGCAGCCAGCGTAGCCCCCACACAGGCGATCTTTCCACAGGCAGACATATTGACATAGACGCGGTTTCCCATCTTCTTCTCCTTTACAATGAGCCAGGAGATGGTCTTCATCACTTCAATAATGTCAAACATGTCAATCCGGTGGAGTTCCACCTCTATCCCTTTCTTCTCCAAAACCTCACGGTTTCGCTCATCAAATCCATGCTGCCTGGATGTCAGTGCATGTTCCTGGGGGTTATCATATTTTGTCAGGTCATCCATCGAGATAAGATGGACACGGTGAGCTTTTATCTCCTCAAACGGGGTAATGACCCGGTCGATTTCATACCCGATCGGAATGATATGGACCAGTTGTTCAAGGTTTTCAGTGGCAGGAGTCATGTATTCACCCGTGATTCAGATATGTTCACATTGCTCATGATGCTCAATATGTTCATGTACGTATATTCATATATCTCTTTGTGAATACTACTATTATCCCCTGCATAACCTACCATCCATCATATGAACTCCTGTTCACCACATTCTCCCACCTGACACACAAATCCCCGTGCAGGGGAATATATTCTACCTGATATCTGAATTCATTCTGATGATCCGGTTTTTTCGAAAGCATAAACACCCGCAACATACCAGATCAATATACGCCGAAACGATCAGCCGCGATCCCGGGTTTTGAACATGATCCCTCTCTTATGACCGGAATGGTGATATGGTGAATAATGAGGAATGTCCGCCAAATCCAGAGAGTATACCTGCCGGGTCATCACCCCTGTCTCTTACCGTGGAATATGATCCGGCGGTCAGTTATGCGGTGCAGCAGAACCGGATTCCGGTTATCAAGCGGATAAAGGTTGGAAACCTTACTGATACTCCCTGGTATACCCTCCGCCTTGTCATTACGTCAGATCCGCCCTTTTCTGATCCGTACGAGATCATCATATCGAAGATCTCACCTGGAGAGGTTTTCACTATTCATACCATTCCCCTCATCCTGTGCCATACATTTTTCAGAGAGGTCGTCTCCCCGATTCATGGATCCTTCACAGTTGAGGTTACGCAGCAGGGAAAACCACTTCTCACGGAGTCATTTCCTGTCCGGATTCTTGCTTATGATCAGTGGAGTGGGCTCAAGTCAATTCCTGAACTCATCTCCACTTTTATCATCCCGAACGATCCTGCAATCACTGTAATCCTGAAAAAAGCACAGGATATCCTGTATTCCTGGACGAAGGACTCCTCGCTGACCGGGTATCAGACTCGTGACAGCAACCGGGTCAGGAAGATGGCGGCGGCGGTGTATGCTGCACTGCAGGATCTGCCTATCAGGTATGCGACACCGGAAGCCGGATTTGAGCAGGAAGGACAGAAGGTCAGGCTTGCTGAATCGATAATCAGGGACCGGATGGGAAACTGTCTTGATCTCTCCCTTCTGTATGCCGGGTGTCTGGAGCGAATCGGCCTTCACCCCCTCATATGCATCACTGAGGGCCATGCCTTTGTGGGATGCTGGCTGATTCCCGATACCTTCAGCGATGTGGTCATTGAAGCATCTCTGCCCATCAAAAAGCGGGTGGACCTTGATGAAATAGTCGTTCTTGACGTGGTGACGGCAACGTCAGACGCCCCTGTTTCTTTTGAGGAGTCTGTGATCAGTGGAGCCGGACACCTCTGTGACACCCAGGGGTTTCTCTGTGCCGTTGATGTGAAGACTTCCCGGAATGGAAGATATAACATAATTCCTCTCCCGGTCCGGGCAGAAGACCTGCCTGTTTCCGATGAAGTTCCTGTACCGGAAGATCAGGAGAGGGATGGAGGGCCGGCTCCTGCCATTCTGCCTGACCGGGATGCATCTGACAGTTCCATTCCTGCTCCTCCTTCGGAAATACATCCGCCCCTTCCTTTCCTCCCGGCTGACCAGAAAAGGCCCTCATATCCCCGGCTGGAACGGTGGATGCATAATCTTCTTGATCTTACCTTGCGAAACCAC
>CAYWHV010000067.1:0-10038 GCA_964458045.1 uncultured Methanospirillum sp. | reverse complement strand
GTCAGGCAGGGTTCAGACACGAACGGATCATCTGTTCGATATCATCAAGATCATAGGTGATGATCGAATCATCCTCCTGATGGCGGGCAAGTGAACGGCCGACAACACAATATCCTTCTTGAATTCAATTCCGAATAAGTGTGGATAATACCGAAGTCCCATCTAGAATATACTTCAAAGTAGTCTACTTGAAAGTATACTAAATTTCATGAGGTCAGAACATAAAAAATTGGAATTTATTCTTCAACGGCAAACGCTATTGCTTTCTTGTTTACCGATGAAACTCCATCATTATTCAGGACACAGAGATCCATTTTCCCTGATTTCACCTCGTCTGATAGTGGAGCATCGATCTTGACCCGTATCTTCATGGTATTATGGGTCAGAACCGGCTTTGGATAAAACGAGAACCAGGTAAGACTGTCTCCGGCGAGGAGAACTTCACATGGCTCCATGAACTCTCTTCCGGTAATGGTCACATCACTTGCCTCATCCGGACTGAGTATCGGTGCTTCAACCGAAATGATAACCGGCGGGATCTGTTTTGCCGTGATTTCAAATGGAACGGTTGCTTTTCCGGTCTTTGTCGTTATGACAAGGTCCCAGGTTCCCTGCTCCGCATCTGCCGGAATGTCAATCATAACAACGCCATACTTCTGGTTTTCAGTAAAGCAGTAGTTGTAGGCATCAATACCGACATTATCCCTGACCAACGTTACGTACACCGGGGATGAAAAATGATCCCCATAGATCTTAATTCCCATGGTATTGCCAGCCCCACCGGAATACGGATAGATACTCGTGACATGAATCCCCCGCTCGTTCACAATCTTCTCACTCATTCCGGCAAACCGGGGATCTGATACCGGTTCTTCACCGGGCTGCTCAGGAGTTACCTCTGGAGTTATGGTGATCTCCGGGGTGGGAGGAATGTCTACGGATGCATTCAAGTCATCTTCCACAAGCTCCGGTGACCCGTTCAGAACGGTGATATTCACCGGACTGGTCCGCATGTCAGACCCGGGAATGCTGGCCCTGATTGAGTACAGGCCAGGCTGCACGGTTTCAGGAATCGGAACCATAACGGCCCTCTTGGTGCTTCGTAAGATAAGACCAGGGACTTGTGAGCCGATTCCAATCCCAAGCAGTTCAGAATCAGGAATCACGGAGAAATTTATCCGCTCGCCCAGAAGTTTGGCCGTATCAAGAGACCAGACCCGATCTTCGGTGTTCTTGAGCACTGCACCATCCTTCCCGGCGATGCTCATCGCAGAGACATCCAGGTTCAGGGTAAATTCAACCTCATCGCCGGGAGCCACCATATCAGGCAGGGCAGACAGCCTTCCCTTGAGGAGCAGGTCGCCCCGTGGAGGTGCAGAATCACCAGTCCAGTTCGTAAACCCCTGTCCAAAATTTTCAAAAAACGGGCCATTGAAGATTATCTGCTCTTCAGAGACTGCTGCATGGGCAAAGCAGGTAAGCCCAACCAGGATCAGAATCGTCAGAAGAAACCGGCATACCCCATAGTGAACAGAACGTTTTGCATGAATTCCCATAATTCCACCGAACATGTAAAAAGGAGATTATAAGTTCCGGAATTTATTTGTTCCTGAAAAAAAGGCATATGAGTTTGGCAATGAGGGCAGGGAAAAGTGGTCAACCGGAATGATTACGCTATTTACCCGGCTACACGCCAGTTTTTGATTCATATTTCCGCTCATACGCATCAACGGCATCCATCCTGCCGTTTGTATCATACGGACTGATAACAATATCATCTGCTGAAAGGCCAAAATAGTCAAGCGTCTCCCGGATGAGCGGTATATCCATAAATCCCTCCACATTGCCGGATGCAAGCGATGTAATTATCCGGGTCAGTGACTCATCGACCATGGAGAAGATATCACCCTCATCCCCATAGGAGATATCAACCCCGGATTCCTGAAGCAGGTGAATCATCTCGTCCATATCGCGATCTGCCGGAGTCTTATTTTCCAGAGCAGACTGATTTGCAATGTTTGGAGAAGAAGATACATCAGCGGGGTCACTGTCCAGAGCAGAAACCGAAAGAACGGATGCAGAAAGCAGTATGGTCAGGATAAGTATGATAAGTTTCATGATTTGCTGGATGATCGGGAACCTTTTTTTTACCCGTTTTTTGGATTACTAGTAAAGTAATTAATGAATAATCACGATAAGCAACAAACCTCTTGATAATTTAGGGTCTCCAAACTGTAAACCAGGGAATTATCGAAAAATCAGCATCACGTGTAGCAATATGATGAATATCATTTTCAATCCCCGTTGCTACAACAGAAGCATCAGCAGCCATTAACGGATATTTTTGGAGAATATGAAGTTGTTTTTTTATTATATCCTCCGAATAATCAAGTATATGAAGAGGGACCGATAATATGGCATCAACGAGTTCCCAGGTTTGTGAAAAAAAATTCTCTTCAAACTTTTGATGCTTGAGGATGTTCAAGGCTTTTGACCTACTAATTCCATCATTATGGCCTATTATTTCTGCAATCATAAGACGGTGGATAAACTCATTTAATACAATAGCCGGAATAAAAAGAGAAATTTCCTGCTTTAACCCTCGCTTAATAAATTTTGTGCACTCTTCCCCATATTCCTGATGATCTAATGCCCAATAGACAAGGATATTTGTATCTACCAGACACCAGGTGTCCGATGGTATATCGCTTAAATTATTCAAATTCCTCACTTAAGGCAATCTCATCAATAAGATTCGGGTTTTTTATATGAATATAACCACGATATGCATCAATCTTCTCAATGAATAATTTTTTCTCTTCGTCAGAAATTGGAGATAAATTAGAAAGATGATTGAATATCTGGGGCATAATGTATAATATTTCTCTTTAATAACCATAAGACTATTGCAAATGATAATAGTAAGATGTTCGGTTAATGAATTGATAATAAATTTTACAAGTCGATCATATCATTCATTATCTCAAGAACCCAATACCCATTCCGGAGAAGAGAGATGAGAAAAACATATACCGTCCTGCTGCCCGGAATCCTTATAGCAGCAATATTTCTCTGCGGATGCAGTGCTCTTTTTCAGGAGCCTACAATAACCGTCGGGTCAGTTGAACTTGCATACATCAATGCCACGGATCTTGGTCTGGATGTAACGTTAAACATGAACAATCCAAATGCGTTCGGAGTCACGTTTCAAAAAATTACTGCCAATGTCTCATATCTGAAAGATAACAACTGGGAACCGCTCAGTCATGTTGAATCAGAGAATGTGAGTATTGCAACCGGTGAGAGCACGGTTCTGCTTCCGGTATCGGCAAAGAATGCTGACCTCATTAAAGCAGGATTTCAGGTCCTGATACAAGGTGAGATAACAATTCAGGTTGAGGGTATCGCACAGCCGTCATTCTTTGGACTGGCTCCTGAGATCCCCTTCAGTAAGACGAAAACTATCCCCATATCACTCTGAGAGAGAGGAACGGAATCAGGGGGAAGAATCACCCTGGCACTTTTTTTCCGGTAGGGAGCATCCGTTATGAAGCAGGTATTCTGAACCCCAGGCACAGAGCGACTCAAGCACGGGAATGACAGAAGTCCCAAGGTCTGTGAGAGAGTATTCAACCCGTGGAGGAACCTCCGGATAGATAGTCCGGGTTATTACCCCGTCGTCTTCCAGTTCCCGAAGTTGTTTTGTGAGCATCCGGGGTGATACCATTGGCAGCTTATCCTTCAATTGGGTATACCGAAGTCTTCCCTCTTTTAACTGCCAGATGATTAATACCCGACCTTCCGGACTTCAAAAAGTGCATTGATGAACATATATCTGTAAAGGGTTCCCCATGACAACGGAAAAGAGGAGTGTGCTCTGCCGTACTGATTCATCATAATCTATTCATATCAAACCGCTTACACGGGACAAGATGAAATCTCCTGATTCTTTTTCAATTATTAAGAATTATTTGAGCCTACCATAAGGGCCATTCCAATCATTAGCAAATTTTAGAAATTGAGGATATCCTTTCTCTCTGATAAAATCAATGGATTCCCTATATTTTTTATATTTATATCCCTTTTTTTCGGAATAAAACTCTGTAATTATCTTACAGATTGAATAATCATCACAATCTGCACAGGTTTCCATCTTTTTATCGCGGAAACAACATACCTTAATCGGACATTTCGACTTGGAAATGTCTCTGTTACCCTTCTCATAACCGAGTTTACACCCCTTGCACGTTCCATCCCTTAAGGCCTTGCATGTTTTACAATATGCTCCGCAACATCCAATAAACCGGAGAGGTGACTCTTCGTTCTCTGTTGATATATTTGTCATGTATCTCCTGGATGACACCTATTTTTGATATAATCTATTTTACGTAGAGATATTAATTTCTACGATTCATTGGCCAGAAAATTCTCAAGAATGTCATGGTTCACCTGACCGGTTCAGGAGCCTACAATAACCGTCGGGTCAGTTGAACTTGCATACATCAATGCCACGGATCTTGGTCTGGATGTAACGTTAAACATGAACAATCCAAATGCGTTCGGAGTCACGTTTCAAAAAATTACTGCCAATGTCTCATATCTGAAAGATAACAACTGGGAACCGCTCAGTCATGTTGAATCAGAGAATGTGAGTATTGCAACCGGTGAGAGCACGGTTCTGCTTCCGGTATCGGCAAAGAATGCTGACCTCATTAAAGCAGGATTTCAGGTCCTGATACAAGGTGAGATAACAATTCAGGTTGAGGGTATCGCACAGCCGTCATTCTTTGGACTGGCTCCTGAGATCCCCTTCAGTAAGACGAAAACTATCCCCATATCACTCTGAGAGAGAGGAACGGAATCAGGGGGAAGAATCACCCTGGCACTTTTTTTCCGGTAGGGAGCATCCGTTATGAAGCAGGTATTCTGAACCCCAGGCACAGAGCGACTCAAGCACGGGAATGACAGAAGTCCCAAGGTCTGTGAGAGAGTATTCAACCCGTGGAGGAACCTCCGGATAGATAGTCCGGGTTATTACCCCGTCGTCTTCCAGTTCCCGAAGTTGTTTTGTGAGCATCCGGGGTGATACCATTGGCAGCTTATCCTTCAATTGGGTAAACCGAAGTCTCCCTCCTTTTAACTGCCAGATGATGAGTGCCTTCCACTTACCGCCAATTACGGCCAGGGCAGCCTCAACCGGACAATGATACGGACCTTTATCATTCATGGATGGTGTTTTACTATTGATTAGAATGCAATTATTTATAATATAATTACTACCAATAGTATAGTAATGAGAAATCATGGGCCATCATTCGAAAAAGAAGACAATTGCTCTTTTAGTTTCTGATTGCCCTGATGTACCAGGAGAGAACCATGCCGGTAATTTCTATTGAAATGGGGCCAAGCACCCCGGAAAAGAAGCAGAAACTCATACAAGCACTCACCACTGCAGCTGCACAGATCACAAGCATTCCGGAGCAGTCATTTATTGTTCTGATTAAGGAATACCCGCTTGATGCCATTGGTGTCGGGGGAGAGCCCTTGTCAAACCGGATCTCATCATAAACTGACCAGGAAAGAGTTGAAAGAAAGAATATTCTGTTGAAAAAAATTTGGATTACCATGACTACTATCACCATCGACCCGGCAAAATGTAACGGATGCAAAATCTGTATGTCTCTCTGCCCCTATTGCATCCTTGAAATGAAAGAAGGGGAAAAGGTAGCCTCTGCCAGACCTGATATGATACCCTTCTGTAGTAAGTGCGGCCATTGCAGTGCAGTCTGCCCACAGGGGGCAATTACCGTCGATTACGAAGGGGCAGGACCGGTTCCGGACTGTGCCTCTGATTCAAATCCATCGTTTGGCGATCTCAGCAGGCTGATGATGGTCAGGCGTTCGGTCAGGAACTATAAAGACACTCCAGTACCACGGGAAACCCTGCAAACCATCCTTGATGTTGTCAGGTATGCCCCAACCGGCATGAATGGGCAGTCAGTCCGCTGGCTGGTCGTTGAGAACCCTGAAGAAGTACAAAAGATTGTTGCCGGTGCCGTGGAATGGGCCTGTAAACTGATGCAGACCGACATCGCACACCCGCTCAAACCGATCCTTCCGATGATCATCGACGCATGGGAACGGGGAGAGGACCATATCTGTCATGGTGCTCCTCACCTCATAGTAGCCTATGCCCACAAGCAGAATCCGATCGCGTTTATTGATGCAATTATCGCCCTTACCCATGTTGACCTTGCAGCACCGGCTCTAGGCCTTGGAACCTGCTGGGCAGGGATCGTCCAGATCGCCTGGAATGATTCACCGGATCTTGTTGCCCGTCTCGGTCTTCCGGAAGATCATGTTCCAATGTATGCGATGATGATCGGATACCCGAAGTATACCTTTACCCAGATACCAAAACGAAATGCCCTGCAGGTTATCTGGAAATAAAAATCAGGGTTGTAACTGGTCATCAAGCCAGTCAAATTTTTCCTGATATGAGATGCCTGATGCACCCAGCTGACAGTGCTCACCGGCACAAAACTCGTCGGTGAAGACCAGGTAGGTCTTCGGGCTTTTCAGAGCCTCATAAAATGTCTGTGCCTGACCCCCAATCTTTGAATCACTTGCCCCGTCGCAGACAAGAGTCGGTGCTCTGATATTCCCAATGACATCTGCAAGGATGTATGGTTCATAGATAAGCATCACGTCTGCAGGTGTCGGGACATCAAAGACATACATCCCCTGGGTCATGGTCCAGTCCATGCTGGTCGAATTATTCATCCGGGCATACATATCTTCATTGATATAGTCCTTATTCTCCCTGATGAAGTCAAACACATCCGCACGGGTAACATTCTGCGGGTCAGGGAATCCCATTCTGAACTGACTGACCTGTTCATGTGCCATATCAAAGATGGCACTGTCAGCAATAACAGCATGAATCCGGTTATCAAATGCAGCAGCCCGGGGGACAAAATACCCGCCCATGCTGATCCCCCAGATACCGATCCGTTCAGAATCAACATCCGGTCTCTTCGTTGCGTAGTCAAGGACCGGTCCGACTACCTTTTCCCAGTCATACCGGAAGGGGATCTTCTGAACCCGGATAACCTCACCCTGTCCGGGGCCTTCAAAGGTGAGCACATTATACCCTCTCTTCACCCCTTCCAGGGCATTGGAGTAGAGTTCCTCCTGGGTTCCGTCATACCCGGTCTGGATGATCAGAAGAGGTTTTTTCTCCCCTGACTCATCTGCGGAGTAGAAATATCCGGGGAGGGTGGTGTCTTCATAGGGAATCTCCACAATCTCCATGTGAACCGGGTCAAGCTCCATGGCAGCCCTGAATGTATCAACACTGTTCTTCCATGAGGTCAGAATCCGTGGGTCGTCAGGATTTCTATGAAGGAAGAACTCTGCAGTCCGGTAATAGGTCTGCGCACGGAGCCAGGCATCGTGCGCTGATACCAGGTGGCCCTGTTCATACGCCGTATCACCGACATTTTTAAAATGGTCTGCAGTCTTTGTCCATTCAGTATACCAGTTCTCATAATTGAGAGGTTTAATCCTGGAGGCTGTGGCTATGACCTCGCCCAGATCAGACCCTCCGGAATACATACTGGAAAGGGTCCGTTTGAGCTCAAAATCAAACTCAGGGTCATCAACCATGAACGGGGAACAGGTTGTGTTCACCGTGATGACCGGCTCTGAAGAGACATCATCTGCGACGGAAAAAGACAGAAGCAGCAATCCACAGAGAATCGCTCCACATGCCAAAAGATATCGTACGGGAAGGAACATACCGGTATTTCCACCGGGAAGGGTAAATAGATAGTGATAGACGATACCCGGCAGAAACGGGACGTATTGGATCCTGGGTTCTCACGGGACATTACCGGCTCATCATGTACCGGCGAAGATCAACACCCCGGATCCGGCACACATTTCCATCCCGTATGGCAGGTAAAAACCCGTCATTGATATATTCAAGGAGAACGGACTCATTTTCACCAGCAATAGCAGCAGCTTCTGATACCGTATACATCACTTCTTCACTGACTCCGCCGATTGAGTCACGAAGCATCCGGTCACCAGCCCGTTCTGGTTCTACATACCCGGACGATATAAGGTCTTCAGATTCAATTCCGGATTCTGGTAGTGAATACTGGACATCATCCACGGAAATATGAGCGGGGAGGATGGCGTTTTCTTCAGGCTCTTTCTCTTCAGTGACAGGAGTTTTCGTTTCCTGCAGTACCGGTCTTTTAACGCTCTCACGGGGGTCCTGCATGAGAGCCGGGTATTCATGCCGAATCACATGGGTCGTGGGAGAGAGTGTGGAGAGGCGGGAGATCTGCTCCCGAAGCCATAGAATTTCTTCATCCTGACGGTGGATGATCTCACGATAAATCTCATGGTCGTTTGGGGAGGTGGCCCCTTTCCGGTCACAGGATACAATCCGGGTTATATCATGCTTTTTAATATTGAGTGCCTGGCTGAGCATCTCTTGTGCAATATCCTCAATGGGCACATGCTGCTCTGTAGCGAAGTGATTGAGCCGGTTGATTATATCCAGGGGGAGGGAAAGGGTAATGGTCTGTTTCTGGTGAGACATCTTCTCCCTGTTCTATTATTTTCTGAATAAAAAAAGTGATCTCTTGAAGAAGAACCTGGCCTGAATTGCGCAAATTCTGATAAATAATTAAAATTTTATTTTTCCTTCTTCCTTGCCCGTAAGTATCGTGATGACTGGAGGGAATCCAACCGGAGAAATCCAATCAGAACAAGGGCAATAAGGAATACCGACTGACCGATTGCGAGTAATGGGAAGATACTGGGCATTTCAGGGAAGGCCAGAATATCAGATACCTGAAACTCTGCAAGAATGGGACCGACCATATACATGAGAAGGATGATCGTCGAACAGAGGAGGAGAAAGACTCGTAATAATTTATTTCGTACCGGAATGGAGATGCAATAGAGGGGAAGTATGACTGAAAAGTAGATTATCAGACCTGCAGCGGTGAGAATGAGGGTTGGAAAGAGAAATATGACCGGATGAACAGAGAGCGATGAGAGGAAATACCCGACATCCCCTGCAATTGAGAAGACCCGCAGCGGGATATAGGAGAACAGGGCACCAAGGTTGAAGATGAGCACCCAGAGAAGAAGCGTCAAAAGACTTTTGTATTTAATACCCCGTGTCTTCAGGAAAATCCAGAAACATAAGGCTGCTGCCAGAGCATTGAATATAAGCCCCCCAATGGCAACCAGAGATGCAGAACCACCAGCAAGGCCAGACAAATACTGGACATACTGAAAGGATTCAGAAAACCCAAATATACCGGGTTGGAACTGGGAGATACGTATCGGGGCTGTGATAACGGCCTGAACCGGATCAGGGCTGATGGTGATTCCAACCATCCGGGCAGCAACATAGTGACCTGATTCGTGGATAAAATATTCAATAACACGGGCAATGACGATAGAAACCAATGTTATGAGGATAAAACTTACCGGGTTACTCCAGGGTCGGATCTTCATTCTTATTCTTCATATTCGCTGGAAGAAGGATAATAATTCGTGTTCTGACATGACAAAGCAGGTTTAGAAATGGAACCTCGAAAGATAGAAAGGAATAAAAAAGAGGCGGAATTTAGAAAACCATGACTCTCCAGGGCGTATTGTGGAGGGACACGGTGTTCCAGTATACCAGGGTTTTGTCCTCGCCGGATGGTACTGCATCACCAAGAGAGAGCATATCATACCCGGCTGGATAGGTTCCAACCGGTGATGAGGCAAGGTCAGCCATCTTCTGAATCGCCGATGGATCGGATACCATGGCAGGCAGACCCCCTTCATACCCAATAATGGTTCCATCAGGCTGGAGAACCAGGATGTTCAGGTCCGTCCCGTTTGTCAATGAATCCAGGGAGCTCTCCACCAGAAGAGCGGGATGGAGGAGCACCGAGAGGTATCCGGTTACTGAGAGCGATGAAGAGTAGACCGGATAAATGATACTTACTGAAAATTCTCCTT
>CAYWHV010000066.1:0-10115 GCA_964458045.1 uncultured Methanospirillum sp. | reverse complement strand
GCTACCATCAATCCAACCATTATGAAAATCCGGACACCTGACGGTAACAGATTCATGAACGCAGATGTAGTATTGATGCACGAAGTATAAAATTCGTTGTATATATTTTCGTTGATATTCGAAGGAGAGAACCTGGAATATCATCAGAAGGAACCAACTTATAAAAAAGGGTGAGAAAAATTCACGGAGTTTTTGAGTTTTCCAGATAATAGAGCTTCACTTGATGGTCCGGGTGATACCGCTCTTTTGATTCACGAAGACCGGGAATTCCCATATCACTTTCCCGATTGATATACAAAAACCGGTCTTTCAGATGTAATGCGGTCTGGATATTGACTTCTTTATAAATACCTTCACAATCCGGTAAAGCTTTTTCATAATGAACTACTGCAGTGGTCGGATTCAGCTCTTCAAAGATTGCTATTCCTCCAATCTCTCCTTTTGTGTTCACCGTGATTCCAGAAAAGCCAAGCTCATCAAAATATTGAACAGCTTCCTTTATTGCTTCCTTTTCATGTTTTAGAATAGTATATTTGTCGCATTCTCGTTGTTGACACCACTTGACCAGAAATTCCAAAACGGCATCCATGTTGGATTCTGTAATGAGGCTCACCGTTGATGGACATTTTCGACGAAATTTGTTCAGTTGTTTTCTGACTGAAAGGAATTCCTGCCCCGGGAGTGATGACAGAATATCTGATTTATATACGTAATCAAAAAAATCACGGTCTGGTTTTAGTACCAGGTCAGGATAATTTTCCTTCATCCATGAAAACTGCCATGGTTCTAAAATCAGGAGCGGGGCCTCTTCTCCCAGATCTCGTGCAAGTTTTACCGTTGCGTGAAATACGTCCGGCTTTAATGGTCCGATAGGAAACCGGTATGAATGATAACTTTCAGTCTCACCTTTGATTATGAGACATCCCTCATGTTCACAGATCTTATAATGACCATATGAACGCCAGCAAAATAGTGTTCCAAATGTATTTTCAGAATGCTCTATTGGACAATCATGATAAATACGGTCAAAAATTTTCTTATCTTCAAGTTCAATCGGGTGAAAATCTTCTTCATGTATCTTCATTGTCACGCCCTTTCTGATATAAAAGAAATATCTTTTTTTTATCGGCAATAAAATCAGATTGTTCATAAAATGGGCTGGTGTCAGGTTCTGCGACCAGAATTATTCGAAGAAGTCCAGCATCCCGTGCGGTTTTGATTAAAAATGTGAGAAGTTGATGCCCGATGCCCCGGCCTCTGAATTTTTGTAAAACGCACATATCCTGAATTATTCCTGTACTGATTCCATCAGAGATAATCCGCCCCGTTGCTACAGTTTCACCGGTTTTCTTATGAACGCCGATGCAAAACCGAAAACTTGCTCGTATAAACTCAGGCAGTTCACCAGGATCATATTCGTCCTTCCACCAACCAGCATCTTTGTAAAGGGTAATTATCGTATCTGAATCCCAGACATCCACGATAATAAATTGAACTGATTCCATTGGGGATTATCAATAGTATTTGGCATGAGAAGTATTTCATGTAAATACATAGAGATTCTCATACAGATACAGAGGTACAATATATATTTTCATGGTTCTATACATAATCACTATCAAATATGGAAATACGCCGTGTTCAAATGACCGGAGGGTCATCCTATGTTATCACACTTCCGAAAGACTGGGTGGAATCGGCCCATATCAGGAAGAATGATCCACTAGGAGTAATTGTACAACCCGATGGTACATTACTCATTACAAAAAATACAACCGGAGATCAGATTCAGCGCGTAAAAAGTCTGGAAATTGATACTGGAATTGATCCGGATCTCTTTTTAAGACTCCTTATTGGGATTTATATAGCCGGATATAATGCGATCCAGATAACAACAAAAGAACGGATGACCGGGGCCATCAGGATGAAACTTCGGGAATTTTCGAACATGGTCATCGGCCCTGAATTTATTGAAGAGACTGATACCAGTGTCCTCATTAAGGATCTTTTAAATCCGCTGGAGATGCCAATTCAGAATTCCCTGAAACGGATGTTTGTTATTGTAAAAAGTATGCATATCGATGCAATTGATGCCTTTATCGCGCATGATTCAGACCTGATTACCGATGTGATTGAGCGGGATAATGATGTGGACCGGTTATTCTGGCTCATAGCACGACAGACTAACATGATTATGCACAATGTTCACTTGTCACGAAAAATGAACATGAACATCTCTGAGATGCTTCCGCACTTTCAGGTTGCCAGAATCATAGAACGGGTTGGTGACCATAGCGTCAGAATTGCCCTGAATGCAAAAAAAATACAGGGGACAGAGATAGTTCCTGATATTCAGGAACATATCAGGAAAGTTTCAGAGGGCGCTTTAAATACCTTTGAAAAGAGTGTTGAGTCATTTTTCACTCATGATCTGAAAAAGGCAAATAAAACGATTGAATATATGCACCATCTGGAAGATTCATTTTCGAAAATAAATACAGAATTACTCTCACTTCCGGTGAACATTGCCGTGCCTATAAGAAATATTACCGACAGTATCAGGCGGTCCGGAGAATACTCTGCTGATATTGCAGAAAATGTGATAAATTATGAGATGATGTTTGAGAAAAAGGCCCTCTGATTATTTTATCTGATCCATATCACGAAGAAGTGTCTTGACATCAAGTAAAATGACGAGTTCAGTACTTTCTTTATCCTTATCTTTTACTTTTTTCTTAATGATGCCAAGAATATGGGAAGAATCTTCTCCGGATGTTGCAGTCTCATCCACATGACTTGCGTTGTAGGTTGAAACGGTAAGAACATCATCAACCATGATACCGATTTTGGAATGAGTGATGCGATCATCAAGGACAATGATTCGTGTTTCCTCTTCTGAAGCAGCATACGATGAGGTAATTGCCAGTTGCTGTTTCAGATCAATAATGGTTGTAATCTCTCCCCTGAGATCGATGATTCCCTTTATGTATGTCGGGCTGTTTGGAAGTTTGGTAATCCTGGTATACTCAACAACCTCTTTCACATCAAAAAGGTCGATAGCAAAATGTTCCTGCCCAAGGAGGAATTCCACTACCTGAAATGACTCCTCCGCTCCTTCCTCATCTCTCTTTCCGGTGGATTTATGTGCAGAGAATCCATTTGAACCAGGAGAGGGAGTCGTTGAAATTCCAGGAATTGTGCCGGCCATGGAATACAGGTAGAACGTTTAAACAAAAATAATATTGGAAAAAAGGAGAAAAGTTAGCATCCGCAAAAAACACACGGACCGATATAGAGTCGGCCGATGTTTATATTGTTTGATTTATCAAGTTCAGGCATTTCATCCCCACAATAGGACATAAACGAGCATGGGTCAATGACAGAGAACCAGTAATATTCCCCGTTCCTGAGGTCTGCAGGTACCGGAACAGTAATCGTATTGGTCAGTTGTTCTCCGACACAAATACTGTTTATCTCCCAGACGCCAAGATATCGTGCCGTTGAGGAATCAAATGATGCATAGGGAGACAGGTAATATGCAACACTTACATGGTTTGCGCATGCATTCCCGACATTTGTGATAATATCAGTAATATCCACATTCTCTCCCGGGTTACCACAGGGGAATTTTGTTGTGACATGCGTCAAATCAGGTATTCGTGCAGCCGGATTATATTCAACACGAACCGGTCTGTTCCCGGTCCAGAAATTATTGGCAGTATTTTTTTCGGGAGGACTGGAGGTCACGGTGATCTTTTTTGTGAGATAGTAAATCCCGGTGCGTGTCCCTCCTGGGATGCCGACCGTGACCTGTTCAGTCCTGGTCTCGCCCCCTTTCAGATTATGGATGGTCCACCAGTCAAGATGCTCCGCATCTGATCCAGTATTATCTGATGAGAGACGATATTCCACCCGAACAATCCCTGCAGTGGAACCTCCGATATTGGTAATTGAATCGGTTATCTTAGATCCTTCTCCAATATACATGACATCTGGATAATCTGTTTTCACGGTCATAATATCTGGTTCAACTGATGATGGAACAGGTTCGATGGTCGGTATATAGGTGACTTCTTCGGGGATAGTTTCAGAGAGTGAGACTGGATCTCCGGAAATCCAGTATAATGAAGAATCTTCAGGGATGAGTTCCAGGGGAAGAAATGATGAGATCAGGAAATATTCTCCACCGGTAATATCTTCCGGTAATGAAAAGGTTGAATCAGTAATGATTTCATCATCTCCGAAGATAATGAGATTATCTGTCTCCCCAATGAAAATCAGGTCATCAGATATGAGACCAGACTGAGAGAGATAATATGATAATTTTGTCTCTATGGGATATCCTGCGGCATTTGCTATTGTGGAGCGAACGACCAGCGTTCCTACATCATCTAATACCAGGTCATCAGTGTACCCGGTAAGTCCCCCACCCTCACCCAAAATCTGGACTGATTTTAGCCCCCCTGGTATGTATATCCGGGAATCATCAGATATAGCACCATCCGGATTTATCAGACGGTTCATCTGATAAAATCCCGGCTCAAGATCAGATGGAACAGGAAACGTTGTGTTTATCTTTTTTTGTCCACCCCGGACAAGGTTCTGGATAGAAACAGTCCCCAGAATTTTTTCGGTTTGAACTCCGGAACTATCTTCCAAAATATATCCGATTGAAAAAGGGCCTGATGAGAGAGAGCCCTGATTTCTGATAACATCCACTACCCGGAGATAGGTTCCAGCCTGAACATTTTCTGGAAGAGTCATTGATATTCCAACAATCTCGGGGACGATACTGTCATCAGCCTGCACTCCACCGGATGAAAATGAAAGTTTTTCTAAATTGCCAGAAATGGTAGGAATAAAGGAAAATGAGCTGAGAAAACAGAGAGAGATAATCATGAAACAGAATGTCCGTAACCGATGATTCATGTATGAGGATATCTCCTGTCCGGTGAAAACCTTTTGGGAAAAATTAAGCGTCCCCGGAATACCTGGTTAGTATTCCAAGCACCGTAATAAGGGCAAGAAAGGCGGATAATGGAGATAATGGAGTCTCTTCTTGTGGTGCACTTTTCAGAAGGAGCTCTTTATCGATCCGGTATTTTACCACATCCGGATCAATTGCAATGGCCATATCATATGCCATACCAGCTTCTTCATACCTGCCAAGAAGGCCGTATGCTGTTCCCATATTATCATAGGCCATGGAAGAGTTTGGGACAAGCATAACTGTTTCATTCCATGCCATTATCGCTTTCTCATATTCCTTCAATGCCGCATACGCCAGACCGGTATTGTACCATGCATTCGCAGAAAGGGTGGGATCTACTTGTTTCGCCTGCATCCAGAGTTCGATTGCCTGATCGATTGACCCTTGTGCATAATGTTCATTCCCAATCTCGAACAATTCTTCTCCGGTGTAAACTGGTGCACCTGATGCGGCTAAAACCAGCATGGGGATAAGAAATATGATTGGATATTTTTTCAGCATCCTGATACTCGTACCTATCTGCATTCTGCCATTGATAAGATTCTTCTCCTTCAGTGGCTAGTAACCTAAAAAAAGATTATGACGATCCTGCTGCTCCGGTCAAAATCTTCAGGGAAGATGCAATCTCCGCAGCCATCTCAATTGGAATGCCCATAACCATTTCTCCTTCCTCGATTCCGGAGAATTTCCTAGAACCGTCACATCCCAGAGAGAAATTTGGTGACCCGTTCAGATACACCTGCGCACAGGCATCTGAACAAACCGACTGTATTCCTGAGAAATTTGAATTGATTCGACCACCAAGACGATAGAGAGTGCTTTGTGCAAGTTTTAACATCGCTTTTGGTTTTGCAATGATCAATACAATGGTCGGGTCAAACGGGGTCTTTTCCAGTGGAGCATATAATGTGGCATGTGTTGTGAGTGGTTCCACATGGGGGACACGGTCTATGGTTCTTTTACACGCCGGCCATGACTCAAACTTTCCAAGTTTATAGTAAAACTCACCGGATTTAAGTGTGGGAGTCAATTCCCGAAGGCCAAGAGCCCAGGCGCCACCCATACAGGAATGATTGTCTACGGTCGCATAGAAGATCTTCCCTTCTTTCCTGGCCATTCCTACCATCTGACAATGCCTGAACGTTTCTGAAATATGAGTCATCCCTTCAGGGATATCATCGGCGGTTTTACAGAATTTGAAAGCTACTGGGGACCCTTCAAGATTGAGTGCCTCTATGAAAATTTTCGATACTTCTGCATAATCAAATCTGGTTCGTATAGTGTCCTGCATGATACTCATTCCTCTCGTGCATATCATACAGGGAGAAAGTTAAACCTTTCTTTTTGTCTACAGGTGCCGGAGTTTCCGGTTAATTTTCTCAAAAAAATTCTGCCCGGCGTCGATAAATAATGCAGGACTTGGGCTTTTTGAGAGTTCTATGGTGCAATTTGTCTCTAGATGCAGCTCAGTCTGTCCATCGATGACAAGTTTTGCAGGTTTTGTTGCTTCAAGGGTTATTGATACCGTCCTGGAAGAATCAATGAGATGTGGCCGGTTCGAAAGCATAAACGGGGCAAGTGGAACCATGAGAAATCCTTCTACTCTGGGATCAACAATGGGACCTCCTGCACTCATGGCATATGCCGTTGAACCAGTCGGTGTGCTTATAATCAACCCGTCAGCCCGAAACCGTTCTGCAACTTTTCCATTGATATGGATAAGGAACTTCAGCATTTTAGCCGGCCGGTCAGTAACAATCAATGCTTCATTGAGAGCAGTCCCGATCTTCTTCCCCTGTATTCGAAGTTCAATGCGCATCCGCGCTTCACATTGCAGGGGCTTTGTAAGGTGAGATACAAATGAGGAGACATCTTCAGGTTCAATGTCAGCCAGGAATCCGACTTCTCCATAGTTGATTCCAATGAGCGGAATCTGAACTGGCATTTGCTGTGTTGTCAGCAGTATTGTTCCGTCTCCTCCGATGACGATAACAAGGTCTGGCGGATGTACTTCGTCAAACAGCGGCGGAACATTTCCCAATAGATTTTCTTTATAGGTATCTGTGAAATGTCCATGACTCTGTAATAATCTCTCCAGTTCACAGGAAAATGCGTCTACCTCTGGATCGCCATACCGGTTAACGATAAGAATATTCATGGATGTGGACAATTCTGCTCACCGAAGATATTCAATTACTTTTTTATGGAGATGGGCATTTGTCCCGACAAGACAGTTGCCGATATTTACCTCATCCGGAAGGGTAAGCGGGTCTCCATCCCGATCACTCACAATCCCGCCTGCTTCCTGAAGTATCAATAAACCTGCAGCAGCGTCTGTTGCCCGAAGTGTCCTTCGAAGATCAACAAAACCATCGATCTTCCCTGCGCCTACATAGGAGAGTTCCAGGGCTGATGCACCAAACTGCCGGAACCGCCGTATCTTTCGTATAAGATGAATAACCCGATCATATTGGAAATGCTTTCCATATATGCTCATTGCACTGGCCTGCAGTTCAGACGTGTCAGAGACATGAAGGGGAGTCCCATTCAAAAATGATCCTTCTCCTCTTTTCGCCGTAAAAATATCTCCACTCGATAGATTTCCGACAAATCCTTCCATCAGGGTTCCATCCCTAACATATGCCAGAGATACGGCAAAAAATGGAATATTCATGAGGGCATTATATGTCCCGTCAACAGGATCTAGAAATATTGTTCCAGTATTTCCACCAATATCTACCTTTCCGGCTTCTTCACTGATGAGAAGGTGGCACAGGCGCTCCTCCTTGATGACAGAAACAGCAATATCCTCTGCTATTTTATCAATATATTTGGTAGGGGTTCCGTCTGCCCCGTTTCCGGTAATTACTGCAGCTTCCGGTGTCCCGATGAGTGGAGTAATAGCAGATTGTATTGCGGTGAATATGGTGTGGCTGGCTTCATAAAAATCCATAGAAGTTCCCTGAGATCAATTTCGGACGGTGTATTTATGTAAGGGTGACACGTAAATATAACCAGCTTTTCCCAAGGTGTTTTATGAAAGAGCAGACTGAAGTTGGTAAGCTGAAAGAAGGTAAATATCTGTTAGTTGATGATGAACCCTGTAAGATCCAGTCAATATCTGTATCCAAACCTGGGAAACATGGTGCTGCCAAGGCTCGTCTTGATGTTGTCGGTATTTTTGATGGTGTCAAGCGGTCTATTGTTCAACCAGTGTCAGCAAAGGTATATGCGCCTATCGTTGAGAGAAGAAATGCCCAGATTATATCTATTGGCGGAAATGTTGTTCAGATGATGGACCTTGAAAGTTTTGAAAATTTTGAGGTGACCGTTACTGATGATGTAACTGACAGAATAGAGGCAGGAAAAGAAACGATGTATATCTATTCTATGGAAAAACGAAAAATCGATTTCCTATAATTTTTATTCTAATTTTACAGATTTGATTTGAATAGAAGGTATTTCTATCAAACCGTCATCCGTAATTGAAAAACCCATAACCTTTGATTTTTGATAAGGTAGTAATTCTGTAATTATTCCTTGAAAAGAAATCCTATCATTATTTTTTAAATTTATCTGATTTAGATCTGTCAATACAATATTTTGATTCAGATCTTTAGAGTCCCAAGAATCAGGTTTAAAAATATATGTATTACTGTCATCTTTTCTAACAATGTAACCAGAATAACGAATATTTTTTCCAAAATATTTTGGATTATTTCTCCACATTTCTTCAAAGGAAAGATCAGTTAGAATAATTTCACTTTTTGACGTTGAAATTTTATCCATATCTTTAATTGAGGCAATATTTGTGGTATTTATAGTGGGAATCATAATATCAATAGAATATTTATCAATATTACTAGGAAGTACTTCTATAGAGTAAGACCCATCACCAAAAATCTTCTCAGTCCAAGGCCTTGGATCTTTGATAGATTTCCATTTCTTTTCCCATAATTCGTCTTCATACCCTGATTTAGTAATCCCTTTCTGTTTTAAGTCATTTTCAGCTTTTTGTTTATGTAATGCCTCATTCCACTGTAGAGGATCAATCCCCCCTGCTGGTTTTACAATTATTGGAGACCTCTCTAGGTGATCTAGATTTCTGATAGTTATTGTTATATCGGGAATTCCATATGAAACAGTTTCAACTAAACTTTTTGCTCCCGTTCCTTCACTTGTAGTAAATGGTTCTCCTTCTCCTAATTTCCATCCTTCAACAGGCTTTTTAATCAATACTTTTTCAGGACTACTGGAATATTTTTTTTCTATCACCGTTTCAGATTTAGAATCCTTGATATCAATTGCATGATTATAGGAATCATAAATAACTTCAGGATCTCCTTCAAATGCTTTTGCAGATTCTTTATACTGTTTGTTAAACTCAAAAATATTGTCAGATGTAGGATTGGCTAAATTTGGATTAAAATCAACAGTATATGAAAGTTTCCAATAACCCGTCGATATGTTAATAGGCTCGAATATTAGACTTCTATTTCCTTCCAATGACGCATATACAATATCGCTATATACCAATGGTTGAGGAGTAGGAGCAGTGTAAACTGAAACTCGGGTAGGAATAGTTATTGGATTTAATAACTCTCCAACGATATTTTGAGAATTACCGTTCCATGTAGGTTCAGGTGTTGGTGTTGGAACTACGTGGATAACATGTTGAGTATTGTAAGTAATATTTAATTCAGGATCTAAAATTTTAACAATCCATTCACCTTTCGTTAAAGAAACGTTTTTTCCTATTAATTTATCCTTTTCTAATGCAGTATTAATGGTTTTATTCTGGGAATCAGAAAAAACCAATATTTCCATTGAGTCCTTTAAGTTATTTCCCTTAATTTCAATTTTAGAGATTGAGTTAGGATTAGTTTCATTTGGAGTGATAGATGCTATTGATGGTTTTGAATAATTTTGTGGCTTGTCATTTGTTGGATAAACCTCATCTCGTATATTACTATTATTTGTTACATTATCATTCTTGAAAAGGTTAGAAATTTCATCAGGGATAAGTTTTGCCTCCTTTCCAGTCACCAGAGGCTTTATGTACATTGCCATAATGAGAACAATAAGTATGGCAACGACGATGACAATAATATCCCGTTTCTCCATA
>CAYWHV010000065.1:2441-10288 GCA_964458045.1 uncultured Methanospirillum sp. | reverse complement strand
TGGCAGACTGCAAGACAGAGAGTGAAAAGAGTGAGAGAGTGATTGAAAATCTCACACTTATTGATTTTTCTAATTACCCCCAATACCCGATTAAGCGAAATATATATTAATTAAAAATTTTTACGCACCACTATCATTTTTTTGTTTAGAATATATTTTCAGGATGAGCAGAAAAATCTCTTAACTTTTAAATTTTGTTAGTTGATTCAAAAATATCGAGTTATTCACATTATCTTAATCATCAACACAAATCGATCTTACTAATAGGTATAAAATCCAAGGCTTATGATCGACATATTCTGGTGGATGTATGAGTATTTTTTCAATGCATGATGAAGTGATTTCTGAATATAGTAACTATGTTCAGAGTTTTCTAAATTTTAAAGACGAAAAAATTCAAAAATTGGTCCAAACCTCATTAATTGAAAACCGGGTTTTATGGCCGGATGCATTAATCCAGGTAAACCCCAATTATGAACCCGCTGAGTCTTTGGAAAAATGTGCAAGTGAACTCAATGTTCATCCAGAAATCCCGAAAATTTTTAGAGACCAGAGAAAAAATTCAATCATCCTTCATCAACATCAGAAAGAAGCAATCGTAAAAGCCAATAATAACCGTTCTTTTGTAGTAACCACCGGGACCGGCTCAGGGAAAAGTCTCACTTATCTTATTCCTATTATTAATTCAATACTAAAAGGGGACTTATCCAGAAAGGTTCGGGCAATTATTGTATACCCCATGAACGCCCTTGTTAATTCTCAATATGCCACTTTAAGCGAATATAAAAGAAATTATGAAAAAGAAACCGGAAATGATTTTCCTGTTTCTTTTGAAAGATATACCGGACAGGAGAAAGAGGAATTAAAAGAAAATCTAAAGAGCAATCCTCCTCACATTCTTCTCACCAATTATGTCATGCTTGAATTGATGCTCATCAGACCGGATGAGAGTAAATTTGTCGATGCATCCCAATCTAATATTGAATATCTCGTTTTTGATGAACTTCATACCTACAGAGGCAGACAAGGAGCTGATGTAGCACTATTAATTAGAAGACTTTCTGCCAGGAGCGGGAAAAAGAACCTTAAATATATTGGAACTAGTGCTACGATGGTTTCAGGAAAAGAAACATCCTCCCTGGATAGGCGTTCAGTTGTATCAGATTACGCTTCTTCTATGTTCGGAGTCACTCTCTCTCCAGATGATGTTATCGAAGAAACCCTGAAAAGACTGACTACCTCTCATGATCTTCCTTCTGATACTGAACTTAAAACTGCAATGGCAGACCCAGTACCTTCTGAAAAAGAAGTGATGATTAATAATCCTATTGTTTCCTGGGTTGAACTCATTTTTGGAATCGGGAAGGACAAAGATGGTCGTTATGTCAGAAATACTCCGATATCCCTGAAAGAGGGAGCAGAAAAACTTGCACTTGCTACACACTATCCTCTGGAAGAATGTGAATCCAGGCTTCATGAAATATTCCTTGCAGGTAGTAAAATACTAAACGAGAGAGGAAAACCCCTCATAGCATTTAAAATACATCAGTTTTTTTCACAGGGAGGTTCGTTATATGGGACGATTGAATCAGAAAATACCAGAGAATTTTCATTTGACAGGAAATATTATGCAAGTGAGCAAGGAAATAAATTATATTTTCCACTGAAATTTTGCCGAATTTGTGGACAGGATTATTACATCGTCAGTAGAGATGAAAAAAACAGGAAATTTCTTCCATATGATGAAAAAATTAGTTCAGAGGAAGAAAATGGTTCATCCATCGGGTATTTAACACTGGTAGAAGAAGGATATGGAATACATTGGGATCCAGATATGATCCCAATGGAATGGTTCGATAATAAAGGAAAAGTGGAGAAATCATATCGTGAGTTTGTTCCAACGTCCTATTATGTAAAACCTGATGGATCATTTATTGATGCCTCTGAGGGAACTGAAGCTGAAGGGAGTGTTCGAGTCTGGTTTGAACCCCAGCCGTTTCTCCTTTGTTTAAGTTGTGGAGAATATTATCAAAAGAGAAAAGGAAGCGATTTTCGAAAACTTGCTTCACTCGCTACTGAAGGGAGAAGCACCACAACTACTGTTTTAACTCTTTCTTGTTATAAGAAAGCCCCATTAGCAAATATTACAAAAAATGCACGAAAAATTCTTTCGTTCAATGATCCCCGAAAGGATGCCTCGCTTCCGGCGCGTCATTTTAAAGATTTTACACAGGTTTCATATCTCCGGCGTTGTCTTTATAAAGCTCTGGAAAAACAGGATACCTTATACTATAATACCATATCAGACGCTGTAATTTCCGAGATGGGACTTTCTCTTTCTGATATTGCTAAAAATAAGGAGATGCGGGAAGATGTTCCACAGGCGGATAAGGTCCGAAAGGCTTTCAATGAATTTATTCTTTACAGGATTTATGAAGATTTAGAGAGGGGATGGAGGGTTGTTCAGCCCAATCTGGAACAGTGTGGATTATTACAGTTTCAATATCAAAATCTTCATGATATTGTAAGAACTGAAGAAATATGGAAATTTTGCGGTGAAAAATTCTATCGAGCAGATTGGGAAATAAAACTTCGCGTTATCCGTACGATTCTAAACACGATGCGGAAAAAACTGGCTATTAATTCACTTCCTTTAGATCCAAAATATCAAGATAAGAATGAACAACAGATAATTCAAGTTCTTGATGACTTCTGGACTTCTGATTATACGAACGATATACGCTCAGTTTCTTCCGCTTTTGTATACCCCGGACAGAAATATTCTGAAAAAAACAGGACGATTTTAAGTCTTTCATATCGAAGTCTTATTGGAAGATATCTCAAAAAATTGTTTAATTATAATTCAGATGATTATGAAAGATGTATAATTTCAATCATTTCTGTTCTTGAACAAAATGGAATCCTCATCAGGGAGAAAGTGAAGAATATCGATCTTCTCCAGATTGATTGTTCATGTCTCATATGGCAGAAAGGAGATGGAATTGTCGAACCTGATGATCTCTACTCTCATAAGGTTCAAAATGAGCAATTTGATACCATACAGACAAAAGAAGCCAATAAATATTTTGCAGAATTCTATCAGAAAGGGTTCGATGATCTCAGGGTAGAGCATACCAGGAGTTATCAGAATAATGAGAATTTTGATGAAATCCAGACTGAGAAGAATGAATTCAGAATCGTTCAAGGGTTAGAACATACTGCTCAAATTTCATATACAGATAGAATCGAACGAGAGAAGAAATTTATCAATGGAGAACTCGCCTGTCTTTTCTGTTCTCCTACGATGGAATTAGGTATTGATATATCAGATTTAAAACTGGTGCATTGTCGGAATGTCCCTCCTACTCCGGCTAATTATTCACAACGGAGTGGTCGGGCCGGTCGGGGAGGAGACCCTGCTATGGTATTGACCTATTGTTCTTCAGGGAGTGCACATGACCAGTTTTTCTTTAAGCACCGGGATCAGCTGGTTGCAGGAGTTGTCAGACCTCCAACGATTGATCTGGGGAATGAGGATTTGGTAAAGGCACATATCCATGCAATATGGCTCTCACATATCAGGCTTGCATTAGGTCGTAGCATTCTTGAAGTGATTGATCCCGTCAGTGGGGTGAATAATCTCACATTAAAACCAGAAATAATAAATAAGATTGATCTCCCATCAGGGGAAGTAAAAGAGGTATCTTCAGTTGTAAAGCGGATTCTTGAGAGTTGTGAGTCTAATCTGAAAGACAGTGACTGGTACTCTGATAACTGGATTTTTAATGTTATCTCTTCGTCACCCAGAGAGTTTAATGAAGCATTTGACAGATGGAGAGGGCTGTACCGGGCTGCTATTGAACAGATGAATATCGCAAATGCTCACCGGACTTCTCTTGCCGTTAAAAAGGATGAACAAACCTTATGGAGACAACTCTATTCTGAATCTGAAAGACAGAAAGAGATACTTGAAAACCACTCGCTCAATTCTAATGAATCGGATTTCTACCCGTACAGGTATCTTGCGTCAGAAGGATTCATCCCAGGATATAACTTCCCAAGGCTTCCGATTCGTGCATTTGTGACGAAGGGGAAGGATGAGGGAGAATATATCTCCCGTCCAAGGTTTTTGGCACTTACTGAATTCGGACCGAATACATTCCTTTATCATAATGGGACAAAATATCAGGTCCAAAGATTGGTAGTTCCATCAGGAGGTCTGAGGCAGCGGAAGGCAAAAGCAAAGATATGCTCTGTATGTGGATGCTACCATAATCAGATCCAGGAAGATTCTTGTACATACTGCAAATCCCGTCTGGATAGTTCTCATAGTGAAGTTATCGACTTACTTGAAATGACTGATGTTGTAGCCAGAAGAAGGGAACGAATTACTTCAGATGAGGAAGAGAGAGATAGACGGGGATATGAAGTGACAACCCATTTCAGACTTGCACAACATGATGAGTCTGAAAAATCCGGGAGAGAAGTTGTGGCAATTGTCCATGATAGTGCCGGAAACAATCTCTTTAAACTCACGTATGGTCCTGCAGCCACACTTCTGAGAATAAATCATGGCTGGCGTTCCGGGATTAATAAATCCTTTTACATCGATATGGAACGGGGTAATATAGAATCTGCCAAAAAATTTGAGGCTTCTCAGGATGGGTCAACTCCTGGTGGAACGATTCAGGCCAATAATATCGAACCAGTCCGGCTCATGACTCATGATACAGTGAATCTTCTGCTCCTTGAGTTCATTGGTGATCCATCCGATTGGGGTCTGAATATTCAGACAACGATTCAATACGCGATAAAACATGGATGTGAAGAGGTTTTCCAGGTTGATGACAATGAACTTGCTACCGAACGGATTGGGTCACAGGAGAAAAGTATTCTCTTATTCTGGGAGGATTCAGAAGGCGGTTTAGGAATTTTGAAACGGCTCGTTCAGGAACCGAAAACATTCGCTCAGGTTTGTCGTGAGGCACTGATGAGGTGTCACTTTAATCCGGATACCCTTGAAGACCTGGCAAAGGAATCCTGTCCGGCAGCCTGTTATGAATGCCTTCTTTCGTACAGGAATCAGCCATATTATCCTCTCATAAACAGACATCTGGCGGTTTCTCTTCTTAGCAGACTCAAAGAAGGATATACCGAACGCCTCTTTGAAGGTCGGACCAGGGAGGAACAATATCAGGTACTGCTTTCAACATGTGATACTCACTCCGCTCTGGAAAAGCGGTTTCTTGACCGACTATACGAAACCGGGAGGAGATTACCGGATGTCGGGCAAGTCAACCTGGGTGATGTATATGCCAGACCGGATTTCTATTATTATCCGAATATTTGTGTTTTCTGTGATGGAAGTGCCCATACCCTGCAGAATGTAGAAAAACGTGACCAGGCAGTACGACCAGCTTTAATCAGTCTGGGGTACCGGGTTGTTGAGATTGTTGATCTCGTATCAGGTGATCCATCTGACCGGCGAAGTAAAGAAGAGAAGATTGCAGCTGTGGATCGAGAGATTGAGAAACCAGAATATCGGGATCTCTTTACCCACAAGGAGAACTAGAAATGAGCACTTCATTTTCGGTTGGTTCTCTGGTCAGATGCCGGGGCCGTGACTGGGTTGTTCTTCCTTCTGAAGATGAGCGGCTTTTGTCACTTCGACCCTTATCCGGGTGTGATACTGAGCGATGTGGTGTTCTTCTCCCTTTCATAAAAAAGGGGATTGAACCGGTAGAACCTGCTACTTTTCCTCTTCCCGATCCTTCCACGGTTCAGGATGCTGAAGCGGTCCGGCTCCTTTTTGATGCTTCCCGTCTTTTGCTCAGGGATGGGGCTGCTCCTCTTCGATCCCTGTCACGGGTTTCGGTCCGTCCAAGGCCCTATCAGTTTGTTCCCCTGCTGATGGCACTTCGTCAGAGTCCGGTTCGACTTCTGATTGCTGATGATGTGGGTATTGGGAAGACAATTGAAGCTCTCCTTGTTGCCCGTGAGATGTATGACCGGAAAGAGATATCCCGGATCTGTATTCTCTGTCCTCCCTACCTGTGTGATCAGTGGCAGCAGGAACTTTTAGTTAAGTTTGGTATTGAAGCGGTTGTGGTCAAGGCCGGGACTGTTCATAAATTAGACCGTGAGATTGCCGGGACGGATCACTCAATATTTTCATATTTCCCGTTTGTTGTCGCCAGTATTGACTATGTGAAGATGCCAAATCACCGGGCTACGTTCCTTACTCACTGCCCGGATCTGGTCATTGTTGATGAAGCCCACGGGGCCGCTCTTGGATCAAGCAGCGGTCAGCAACAGCGGCATGAGCTTCTCCGGAAGATAGCCGGGAGAGAAGGACAGCACCTTGTCATGCTGACAGCAACCCCTCATTCCGGTATTGAAAAGGCTTTTCTCTCTTTGATCAAACTCCTCTCTCCTGACTTTACCGATTATGACCGGTTGATTCGGGAAGAGGAGGGGAGGCGGGAACTTGCTCTCCATTTTGTTCAGCGAAGAAGGAAGGATATTGCATCATGGCCGGGTGGAGAGACTCCGTTTCCTGAACGGATGTGTGATGAGGTTGCATATTCTCTTTCTCCGGCATACCGGGAGCTCTATGGGAAAGTGTTTGTGTATTCCAGGGAGATGGTGAAGACCAGTGAAAACCTCTCCCAATGGAAGCGACGAATCCGATGGTGGGCAGCTCTCGGTCTTCTCCGGTGTGTGATGTCAAGTCCTGCTGCTGCGGTTATGGCACTTGAGAATATCAGGAAGAAGAAAGGGTTTGATGAAGCTGAATTTGAGTCGGAAAGTGATGAGGCTATTGACGATTCATTCAGGAGTTATGTGCATGATGGATCAGGGTCGGAAGGGTCTGATCTGCAACCGTCACACGTTATCGATTCAGGAACGATTGATCTCTCGGTGTCCGAAAGAAAACAGTTATTCGCATTTATTGAAGAAGCGGCTGCCATTCAGAAACAGAATAAAGATACCAAGATCCTTGCTCTCGTTGAAATTGTCCGGAAACAGCTAGACGAAGGATTAAACCCGGTTGTGTGGTGCCGGTATATTGCCACGGCGAATTATGTGAAGGAAGAACTTGGCACACGACTAAAATATAAGAACCTGGTTGTTGAAGCGGTTACGGGTGAGATGGATGACCAGGAACGGCGTGAACGGGTTGCAGCACTTGGGGAAAGTCAGAAGCGTATTCTGGTTGCTACCGACTGTCTCTCTGAAGGGATTAACCTGCAACATCTCTTTTCCGCTATCATTCATTATGATCTCCCCTGGAACCCGAACCGGATGGAGCAGCGGGAAGGTCGGGTGGACCGGTTTGGTCAGTCAGCCCCGAAGGTCTCTGCGGTTGTGATGTACGGGAAGGATAACCAGGTTGATAAAGCGGTTCTTGAGGTGCTCATCCGGAAAGCACGAGCCATTCGAACCGCTCTTGGTATCACGGTCCCGGTTCCGGATAGTGCAGAGAATCTCGTTGATGCAATGGTCAGGAAGATCTTCTATACCGATATTCAAAAATCGCTCTTTGATTTCTCTGATGCCGTTACCGAGGATGGAACCAGTGTTGCTTCCTTTGAAAAGGATCTTGACCGTGCTGCTGAACGGGAGAACCAGTCAAGAACCGTATTCGCCCAAGCCTCGATAAAACCGGAAGAGGTGATGAGTGAACTCGAAGCGGTTGACCAGGTTCTGGGAGATCCTGATGCGGTGGTCCGGTTTGTTCTTTCCGCCTGTCAGCGGCTTTCATGCCGGGCTCGCCTGAAGGATTCAGGAGTTCTGGAACTTCAGGAGGTCACGAATCTTCCAGTCCAGGTAAAGAGCGGGCTTTC
>CAYWHV010000065.1:0-2431 GCA_964458045.1 uncultured Methanospirillum sp. | reverse complement strand
CCTGAAGGGGCACAGGAGATTGGAAGGAATCATCCATTTGTCTCTCTTCTTGCTGAATATATCGTATCCGGATGTTTCTCCGGGGGAGAAGAGAGTACCGGGTCACGGGTCGGGGTTATTGGAACGGACCTCGTGAAAAAGCCTGTGTATCTCTATCTTCTCCGGTGCCGGGCCAGTATCGAGGAACCAGACCGGCAGCCCCTTCTTGCTGAGGAGATCATCCTTTCCGGTATTGACGGGAAGAAAATCCTTGATGAAGAGAAGGCTCTGGAACTTTTATCGTCTGCAGAGCCGGTGTCAAACCCAACTAAACAGGAGAAGGAGGATGCAATCAAATCTGCTCTTTCTTCCTTCACAGATCATATTGACGGGTTTCATGACCTGGCAGAAAAACGGGGAGAACTTATCAGGGATGCCCATGTACGGATTCGGAAGAGTGCAAAACTGAAGATCCGTGGTCTCTCGGTTACTGCCCATACGCCTCCGGATCTGATTGGGGTGCTGGTTCTGGTTCCCGGGAGGAGGGGATAATCATGAGTGATGAATATCCCAGCCTGCATATTGAAGGTGGCCTGATTTCAGCAGAAGTTCTGGCAGATATCAGGGAGGAGAAGACTCCGGGCCAGCGTGGAATGGATTTTTCAGGAGAGAAGGATCAGAAGCTCCTTGACCTTGTCTCTGCTGCCTGGGGAGATGCACAGGAACGATGGATTCTCTTTCAGAAACAGGTCGGGCGGTTATCTGAAACCGATATGGGAACTACCCAGACCCGTGCATGGGTTTCGGACTTTCTCACGCTTCTCGGATTTGATCTCGTACGGCTCCAGCACCTGATCGAACAGGATGAGAAGAAGTTTCATATCTCCCACCGGGCCGGAATGGATCCAAATGCTCCTCCGGTCCATATCGTGGGTTATCGTCAGTCTCCTGACCGGCGGCCGGATTCAGGGCCATCCCTTATGGCTCCTCATTCGATGGTCCAGGACTTTCTGAATAATGCCGAGGAACTCTGGGGAATCGTCACGAATGGTCTCGTTCTCCGCCTCCTCCGTGACTCTCACCTGATGAAGCGGCAGGCATACATCGAGTTTGATCTTGAGGAGATCTTCACCGGTGACCGGTTCCCGGACTTTTACCTGCTGTATCGTCTGGTCCATGTGACCCGGTTTCCCAAGGGAGTATCAGATACCGAGTCCTGTTTCCTTGAACAATATCACCGGCTCTCCATCGAGCAGGGCGGCAGAGTCAGGGACGGACTGCGGAACGGGGTCGAACAGGCCCTTGTTCTCCTGGCAAACGGATTCCTCTCCAACCCGGCGAATACCGCATTTACCGCTGATGCTGCAACCGGAAAAATTGATCCAACCGACCTGTACCGTCAGCTCCTAAAGATTGTCTACCGGCTCCTGTTTCTGATGGTCTGCGAGGAACGGGGGCTTATCAGTTCTGATCCGGTGTATAAAAAGCAGTACAGCATCAACCGGCTCCGGACCCTCATTCAGCACCGGGGAGCCTATTCTCATCATACTGATCTCTGGACCGGTCTGGTGACCCAGTTCAGACTCTTTTCAGATGAAAAACTGGGGAACGTTATCGGTGTCCCTCCCCTGAACGGAGAGTTATTCGCACAGCAGGGAACCGCTCTCGTAAATGATCTGCTCATTACGAATGATTCGCTCCTGAACGCTATCTGGAATCTTGGGATGTACCAGGAAGAGATCAAACAGGGCCGGAAGAAGGTCTATGGGCCATGGAGACGAGTAAACTATGGTGCTCTTGATGTCGAGGAGTTTGGGAGTGTATACGAATCACTCCTTGACCTCCAGCCGGTATTTCTCCCGACAGTATCTGGTACTACTGCCTTTCAATTCTCTGCCGGGACAGAACGGAAATCAACCGGTTCATATTACACCGCTCCTGAACTGGTCAACGAACTTATTCAGTCTGCCCTGGTCCCAGTGATTGAGGACCGGCTCTCCAGAAAGAAGAACGAGGAGAAAGAATCGGCTTTACTCTCGATATCCGTGTGTGATCCTGCCTGTGGGTCAGGACATTTTCTCCTCGCTGCTGCCCGAAGAATCGGACGGGAACTGGCAAAGGTCAGATCAGGGGATGAGGAACCGTCACCCCAGGCAAACCGGGAAGCCATCCGGGAGGTAATCACCCATTGTATCTACGGAGTGGACAAGAATCCGCTTGCTGTTGACCTCTGCCGGGTTGCTCTCTGGCTTGAAGGGCATACTTCCGGAAAACCGCTTACATTCCTTGATCACCGAATCCGGTGTGGTGATTCGCTGGTTGGAGTGTTTGACCTCTCGGTTCTTGACTCCGGTATTCCTGATGAGGCATACAAACCTGTCACTGGTGATAATAAACAGGTGGCAAAGGAGATCAAGGCACGTAACAAGACCGAACGGATGCATCGGAGTTT
>CAYWHV010000064.1:10249-10355 GCA_964458045.1 uncultured Methanospirillum sp. | reverse complement strand
GCCACCATGGCGAAGGGCATTATCAATGAGATTGTAAAATACCCGCTCGAGGAGAGGGTCTGCATAGATGTAAAGACCGGAGAGGTTATTCTCAACAGTTATCCGT
>CAYWHV010000064.1:8551-10239 GCA_964458045.1 uncultured Methanospirillum sp. | reverse complement strand
CCGATCAAATATCCTCTCCTTGAGATCATCAGGAATACCCTGACCATCGTCCTCGCACCAGATGCACACTTCATTATCACTATAGTGCCATGAAAACCGGATCTGTGAGAGTGATGGGCCACCATGGCGAAGGGCATTATCAATGAGGTTGTAAAATACCCGCTCGAGGAGAGGGTCTGCATAGATGTAAAGGCCGGAGAGGTTATTCTCAACAGTTATCCGTTCAGGAATCCCAATCTCCGCTGCTTTTTGTACCAGAAATTCCGCATCCTTCCATTCAGGTGACTGGATACCAAGGTTCTGGTACACCCGGGTGAACTCTATCTGATCATGGATCAGCCTGGTTGCATTATCCATGATCTTGACAATTTCTGCAGTCTCTGGATCTTCCCTGGCCTCCTTCAGCAGGGGGAGAAGTCCAAGAATGACCGTTACCCGGTTTCTGATATCATGCCTGGTAATGCTGGAGAGGAGGTTTAATTTCTCATTTGTCCGCATGAGGGCCTGCTCAGCCATGATCCGTGCAGTAATATCACGCATGCTCTGGATGGCGCCGATTATACTTCCCTTCGAATCAAATATCGGCCCTGCCATCGATGAGAAATATTTCCCTCCCTGACCCATTTGCGGAAATGTTTCATCGGTAAAGAGTGAGTCGCCTGATCTGCTGACATTCGGGAAAAGTCCTATGATGGTGCCTTCCTTATCAAGAACGGCATTCAGGAGCATCGGTCTTTTCTCCCCATAGAAAGGAATTGCATACTCATATCTTCCTCTTCCGATGATCTCAGCCTCATGAATTCCGGTCAGCTGTTCCATGGCCTGGTTCCAGAAGATGACCCACCCGTCTTTGTCAACGACAAAGGTTGCATCAGGAAGACGGGATATTACATCACGGAGTTGTCGAGCTGATTCCCGAAGAGCTTCACTGTCTACAAGTGCTTTCCATGCCAGCCGCTGTTCGGTTATGTCCTGTACATTCAAAGACCATACCGCATGATCTGATGAAGTTCCGGACAGGATAGTCAGATCATGTAGTGCCGGAAAGGCGGTGTTATCAGATCTGATATGATCAAGTTCAAACGTGGCATGTCCGGAGTGGAGTGCACTTTCGAGGTATGCCAGGAAATTCTTCTCCGGATATTTGGTTCCAACGATGAAAGGACTTTTTCCGATGAACTCTGCAGGTTCAATTCCATGCATCTGTGAATATGCAGAATTGACATAATCAGCAAGTGGACCGGTCCCGGTTACGATGCCCGTGCTGGTATGTTCAACAATGTCTGCAAGTTTTCTGAGTGAGTTCTCAATCTTTTTTCGTTCAGATATATCAATTGCAAATCCACGCAGCCCGGTAACCTGTGATTCAGACCAGATAGGGGATGCATATACAATAATGGGGTAGGTCTCGCCATTGTGCTTTATACCGGAAAACTCGGTTCCGCTCATGGGTTTCCCGTTCCTTATCAGATCAAGTGCCGAGAGAAACTGGGGGTGATATTGTGGATGAATTAAATTCAATAAATGAAAACCGGTTTTTTTATCATCCATTCGACGACCGGAGATATCCATTCCCATCTGGTTGATAAATGAGATATTTCCATCCAGGTCTGATTCAAAAACCAGTTCAGGAAGTAAATCTGCAAGTTCACGGTATTTGCGTTCACTTTCGGAGAGAAGCCGGTTGT
>CAYWHV010000064.1:0-8451 GCA_964458045.1 uncultured Methanospirillum sp. | reverse complement strand
AGTAAATCTGCAAGTTCACGGTATTTGCGTTCACTTTCGGAGAGAAGCCGGTTGTGCTCCTCGAGTTCTTTTTGTGACTGGTTTAACTCCAGAAATACCGGATGTATCTCTTGTGCAAGGGTGGAGAATTCGTCATCACCCTCCAGTAGGGGCCGATCTATCATGGCACGTTCTGAGTTCCGGTTCTTGATGTTCTCAATAAGCGTTCGTAACCTGAAGAGAACAAGCCGGTCAATGACTATCAGTGAGACAACAATTACCACAAGGCCCAGGATCATGAGGATTATTATATAGGTCAGGATCGTCTCTGTCCCCTGCCTGATTATATCCCTCGGTAATGCAACGGTGAACTCAAGAAATCCCCGTGAATCAATTGATGAAAGATATGAGGTGCCGGTTATGTTTGCATCTGATTCAGGAGTTACGATAATATCAGAAGCAGTTATTTCATGAACATCAGTCAGGGCTCGTACCATGGGGAGGTCATCTGTTGATGAGATGGTAAGGTGAAGGTCCGATATACTTGATAACGTCTGAACTTTTGGTTCATTTAAATACTCAACAAAAATCAGGGTTCCAACCGAGGGCCCCCGATAGGTACTGGTGATGATAGGCTCGGCAACAATAATTGCAGGCCCGTCTGGCAGGATTATGATACCTGATTTCCCATCAAGAACCGATTCGAATGTAAATAAATCAGGGATGGAGAGTACCCGGGACAGAGTTTTATCGGATACGGATTCCATATGTCCGGCCAATGTGTTAATCTGTGTCGCATATTTGAGTGTTTCATCTTCCCGTACAAAAATCAGGAGGTCAATACCCAGGTTATGAACAGAGGCATAATTCAGGTTTTGCAGAATATACTCGTCATTTTTATCCTGAACAAAATTATATGTCTCATCCCACCGTGACCAGTCTCCGGTCAGAGAGAACATCTGATCTTTTTCGTAGTTGAGTACCTTCAGACCTTTGATAACATTCTGTCTTGTATCGTCTTCTTCAAACCGTGCATAACTGTCAGTAAGAAGAGTAAAAGAAAAGAGAATAATAAACGCAATGCCACCGAGCAGGGTCAGTCCGATAATAAGGAATGTTTTTGCCCGAAGATCCATGAATTACTCCTTCGGATCATTCCCCCATCATGGGGCCATGGACAGGTGCCAGGTTACGATGGAACAGTAATCGTAATAAATGAACCGGAATATGTACCAAACATATTCATAATCGGCCGGGCAGTAATTATATATTGTCTTTCTTCCTGGCCTGATCCGACACAAAGCCTCATGCCACTTTCATCGGTAGATCTGAAAAAGTCAGGTGAAATATCAATATCAGGACTTAAGAGACGAAGTGCCTGACGAATATCTTTTAAGAAGAGGCCGGAACTGCTCTCTCCGATACATTCTTCAGCCGCCTGATTCATCCAGATGAGTGCATGATCTGAATTAATGAGCAACACCGGATGAGATGAGTCTGAAATCTGAACCCACATGGAAGGAGAAAGACCAGCCTTTTTTCCCTCTGTTGTCTGACGGATCTTCTCACAAAGATTGAGACTGACCCTGATAGCACAGTAGAGAAGGCTCGGATTGACCGGTTTTATGAGAAAACCAAATGGCATTGAACCCATGGCTTTCTCAAAAACCTTCTTCTCATCATGCCCGGTGACAAAGATTACCGGTAAAGAGAAGACGTTGAAGAGTTGTGCCGCAGCTTCTATCCCAGACATCACGCCGGGAAGATCAATATCCATAAGCACTACATCTGGTTTTTCTACCGCAACCTGCTCAAGTACCTGTTCACCTGAGTTTACCGGGGTATGAACAGTAAATCCACCATCGCGTAGGATCGAGATTAAGACCCGGGCAATTATCTCATCGTCCTCGACAATCAGGACTGAATTTTCAGGCATATATGCTAGACCTCAGGGGTTCGCCCCGGACATGTGGGGACACATGCATGTTTCCGTTATCATAATTGGAATAATCGATATAAAGTAATTCCGAGATCATACTTTCGCAGAATAGGTATTCTACGAAATACTTAATATTTCAGAAATAGAGTAATAATTACAGTGGAAACAGGATATTTTTCAGAATGGATTCCCCGGTTCATCCAGTATCTGAAAATGAGGAATTATTCGCAGAAAACTCTGAGCAGTTATGATATCACTATCAGGCGGTTTGGTCAGTTCATCTGGCTGACCCGATCCTTCCGGGGTGACCTGTCCAAAAAGTGGGAACATAAGGAACTGCTCAGGCTTGAGACCGGGGTGGATGTCAGTGCACCCGAGATCTCCCGGTACTTAGAATTCCTCTCTCATGACCGGCAGTACCATGCCACGACATACAACCGCATCCTCTCATCGATCTCATCCTTTTACCGATTTCTTCTCATGCAGGAAGTGGTAGACACAAACCCGGTCCCACGGGTTGACCGTCCTAAGGTTAAAGAGAAAGAACTGAAATATCTCAAACACAGCCAGGTGATGCGCCTCTTACAATCTATACCAGATGAACGTGACCGGCTCATGATCAGGATCATTTATGCAACCGGCGTCCGGGTGTCTGAACTCTGCACGATGAATGTTGAAGATGTGGACTTTGATGATCAGATGATCCGGGTGCTTGGAAAGGGAGGAAAAGTCAGGATGGTCTTTGTGGATGAAGACACCCTGGATGAGATTGCAGGTCTTATCGGAAACCGGCTGTCAGGCCCGCTCTTTCACGGACAGGGAGGCAATCATATTTCTACGAGAACTGTACAGCTTATCTTTAAAAAATACGCTCCACCTGGAATCACTCCCCATAAGATCCGGCATAGTTACGCTAGTGAGCTCTATCGGAGGTCCAGAAACCTCCGGGTCGTGCAGGAGAACCTGGGGCATGCATCTATTAAAACCACGGAGGTTTATCTCCATACAGATGTGGATGAACGCCGTCAGGTGTACCGGGAATTTTTCCCGCTTGCTACTCCAAACAGGCGACCAGTCTCTGAAACCAGCACCAGGGAACCATACCAGAGAGATGAACCATGAAGACAATACGGACAAAAGATGGAAAATGGCTGCAGATAGATCCGAAAACCGATCCATGGATCTTTAAAACACCCCACTCTTCAGTCAGGGCATCGCTTGATTACCGGCAGGGTGAAGATCTCTACCTCCGAACACTCCCGGACGGGACACAGTATTATTACATCATATCCTGGACCGACTGGCAGCGCGAGTCCAAAGAAGCGTACAGAACCCTCTCTGAAGATGAGGCTAAGGATTTCCTTGTACAAAAGGCCCAGTCAGCAGGGAAAATCGGTCTGGATCCTGATATTTCAGATAGAATTGAAAAATATTTCCCAGGCCTTCTGAAAAGACGCAGATAGGCATTTAGGGAATTTCTATATTCCAGCAGTACTAATATGTAAAGGCAAGGTCTGTCCTGCTCTTCTCAACTCCCGTAGTGTAGGGGTCAATCATATCGGATTTTGGTTCCGATGACGACGGTTCGAATCCGTCCGGGAGTATCTTTTTTTCTGGTCGCTCTCTGTTCAGCGGTTCATTTCTTCTGCAGTATATTCTCACAAAACAGACGGCCATTAACTATATACGATATATGGAGATAATCACCTATCAGCAAGAGTGCACGGGCATATTATGATAGGCATTCGATGGATAGATTTCGATCACATTCCTGACCGTCTTTCAGGACTGATCGATCTCTCATATAATCTCTGGTCCTCATGGCACCCTGAAGCATGGCTCCTGTTTAAAAATCTGAACCGTCAGGGATGGAAAGAATCCATTCACAACCCGGTCAGGATGGTCCAGGAGCTTCCTCCTGAATTACTTGAAGCTGCGGCATCCAATATTGACTATACCAATCACTATGATGCGGTCATCGCGAAGTTTCAGCGATACATGCTGGCAAAAAATCAGTGGTTTGACGAATATTACCCGGAGCACCAGCATCATAAGATCGCATACTTTTCTGCAGAATACGGACTTCAGCACTCACTCCCCCTGTATGCCGGAGGGCTTGGATTTCTTGCCGGAGACCATCTGAAGGAATGCAGTGACATCGGGATACCGCTCGTTGCCGTCGGATTCATGTACTCTGACGGGTATCTGCACCAGCGAGTCAGAAATGACGGGTGGCAGGAGGATGTTGAAGAGAAACTTGATCGTGACAATGCCCCGGTAAAGCGGGTTCTTGGCAGGGATGGTAACCAGCTGATCCTTCAGGTTCCATTTATTGCACCCCAGATACATTTTGCTCTCTGGAGAGTAGATATCGGCCGTGTCATCCTCTACCTGATTGATACCGAGATTGAACAAAATCCACCACATCTTCGCAATATCAGCAGCAGGCTGTACAGCAGTATCAATGAGATGAGGCTGCTTCAAGAGATCGTTCTGGGTATCGGCGGGACTCATGCCCTGAAGTCCCTGGGAGTGAAGTACTCGGCAATCCACCTGAACGAAGGTCATGCAGCCTTTGCTCTTGTTGAACTCTACCGGCAGAAGATCGAAGAAGGGCTCACCCCTGAAGAGTCATTCAATCATGTGTATAATACAACCCTCTTTACTACCCATACCCCGGTCCCTGCAGGACATGACAAATTTCCTCACTGGATGATTGACAAGTATTTTAATGCATACTATTCCGGGATGTATATGTCCAGGGAGGATTTCCTGAAAAAAGGTATTCATGCCGAAGACCCGCCTGATACCTTTAACATGGCAGCATTCTGTATGCGGATGGCAGCACATGCGAACGGCGTAAGTGAAAAGCATGGGGAGGTTGCAAGACGGATGTGGCATTTCCTCTGGCCTGAACACAAACTCGAAGATGTCCCCATCGGTTCGGTAACCAACGGCGTGCACATACCCACCTGGATAAACCCACGCCTGGTTACGCTCATGAACCGGTACATCTCACCCATCTGCCCTGACTGGTTTGACCATCATGATAAGGAGTATGTCTGGGCACTCATTGACCGGGTTCCTGATGCAAAACTCTGGGAACTCCATTATGCCCTGAAAATAAAACTCATCAACCGGATATTACAATTTAAGAGACGCGACTGGATGAAATACCAGGCAGATTGTGCAAATGTGGTTGCAGGTGGTGCCCTGATAGATCCCAATACCCTGACTATCGGATTTGCACGCCGGTTTTCAACCTACAAACGGGCAGATCTCATCTTTCAGGATCTTGACCGGCTGAAAAAGATCCTCAATAATCCCTGGAAACCGGTCCAGATTATTTTTGCCGGAAAAGCACATCCGGCTGATGATGAAGGAAAGCGGATATTACAGCGTATCTACCAGTATGCACAACAACCTGAATTTGGCGGGAGGATTGCGTTTGTTGAAGACTATGGTGAACAGGTAGCCAAGTACCTGGTTCAGGGTGTTGATATCTGGATGAATAACCCGGTTCCTCCCCTGGAGGCCAGTGGAACGAGTGGTATGAAAGCCGCCGTCAATGGTGTCCTGAACTTTTCAATCGCTGACGGATGGTGGATTGAGGGATATAACGGGAAGAACGGATGGATATTCGGAAAGAACCATGCCAATAATGACCGGAACTGGGAGGATGCATCTGAAATGTATTCACTCCTTGAAAATGAGATAGTCCCGCTCTATTACGATACGGACCTTGATGGAATACCCCATAAGTGGGTCGCGATGATGAAGGAGTCGATTAAGAGCAACGCACCCCGGTTTTCATCCCGCCGGATGGTAAAAGAATATATGCATAAATATTACATATCCCTTCTTTCCTGTACGGAATGTAATACATTTGTTGATGATAGTTCCTGTGAAGGAATATCACAATAAATTATTATTCAGATTTTTCTGAATCAGAGGATGATTCCTCTGCATCACTGATTGCCAGCTGATACATCCAGTCAAGCAGATCATTGCATGATTCGATGGTGCAATCCTCATCACACGCGATGCAGGGGATCAGTTCATCACCGGCAAGAAGACAGTATGGATCTGCAGGACCCTTGCGGGCAATCAGTCTGAATGTCTTAATACCCTCCTGCCGGTATTCAACACGTTCAACCCGGTTTGAATCCAGGAGTTTTTTTACGATACGTGAACATTTCCTGCTGTCAACCCCAAGGATCTTCCAGAGTTCACTCTGCAGGACACCTTCAGGTGAAGAGGCAATGATTCGAAATGCATCCTCGTCTGTTCCGGACATATCCACCTTTAGGCAACCGGTGCGATTGACAAAATATTATTTCCCCGAATAACGAGTGTTCCAAGCTCGCGATCCTTGTTTTTCCCTGATGTTTCAATGCTTTCCTCAAGATGCAGGTTCAGGTACTCATCCACTGCCACAAGCCGGCCCTGAAATGTCCTTCCTTCATCCTCTTTCATTTCTACGGAAATCATCGTATCAACAAGAGAATATACTTTCTTGATTGGGAGGACAATGCTGCTAACCATCTGCCTCATATAAGGCTTGCAGCCATATTAAAGATTCCTGATACCAATCTGAAAAATGATTTATGAGATTTTGTATATCTCTTCAATCTTTTCAATAACGCCTTTGCTGCCAATATAAACCGGAGTTTTCTGATGATGTTTTTCAGGAACGATATCCAGAATGTTTCTTTTTCCGTCGGTTATCCGGCCACCTGCCTGGGTAATGATATATCCCAGGGGATTTGCTTCAAATAAGAGCCGGAGTTTTCCATTGGGACTTTTCTCAGATCCAGGATAGGTGTAAATCCCGCCATAGACCAGTAGCTGATGACAATCCGCTACAAATGAGCCGGAATACCGGATTTTAAAACCATTCTGATCAAAATACTCAAGAACTTTTACATGAGGTGAAAGCCACTCATTTCTCACTCCGCCGGTTCCATACTGCTTGCCTTCAGGCACAGCGAAGTGATCTCTGAGCAGGAGATAGTGCTCACTTTCAGGATCCCATGCAAAACTCTGAACCCCTTTTCCTACTGATACCACAAGTACAGTCAGCGGGCCAAAGAGCGTGTAAAAGGCAGCCTTGAGTTTCGAGCCCGGCTGCAGCACTCCGCCACTCTCATAAATGCCAACGATAGTTCCGACTGCAAGATTTGTTGATATGAGTGAGGAACCGTCAAGCGGGTCCATAACCATACCGTACTCACGCCGTGAGTTTTCAAACCGGATGATATCAGCCTGCTCCTCTGATGCAAGTTCCCGCACCAGCCCAGACTCTCCTACCGTTTTAATCAGGTGCTCATCTGCCCAGGTATCCATCTGGGCTTGCAGTTCCCCGGAAGCATTCAGGGTATGCTCATACATCTGATTATCGAGAAATGCCTTTCTGATAGGGTCCATCTGACGTGAAATCAATCGGATTAGGGCTATGAGGTCAGGTTCACAGCCGCATGATTCCAGATATTTGCGAAGAAACACCATATAAAATCGTAGAGAAATATCCGCATACTTCATACATACGATTTTGCATATTGCACCGGTTGGTCTTCACCGGTTCTATTAAGCATGTTAAAAAGAATTCAGTAATGGGTAATACTCCGTGATCCGTATCCTGCTCCTTGACGATGAGCCGGCAGTTCTCGATATTACGTCTGCATTCCTCAATCGGCAGGAAGGATTCCGGGTCAGAACAATAGATAGTGTAAAAGGGGCGCTCATGCTCCTTTCCGAATATCCCTTCGATGTGATAGTCGCTGATTACGAGTTACCGGATCAGGATGGGATCTCTTTTTTAAAACAGATACGGCGTTCAAAAAGTTCCATCCCATTTATATTCTTCACCGGTCGCGGAACTGAAGACATTGCAATTGACGCAATAAATGAAGGTGCTGACTATTACCTGAAAAAGGGTGATGGAAGCACACAGGTTCTGACAGAACTTGCAGGGTACATACAAAAAGCAGTCGATAAAAGAAGAAAGCGGGATGAGATCATCCTGAATGAGCACCGGTACAGGGAACTTGCAGAGCAGCAGATGGAATATGCCCAGTATATTCAGGCACTCCTTGACGCTATCCCTGCTCCCGTGTTCTTCCGGGATACAAACGGGGTGTATCGTGACTGCAACAAGGCTTTTGAAGAACTCATCGGACACCGGAAATTTTCTATAATCGGAAGGACGGTGCATGACTTTTATCCAAAAGACCTTGCTGATCACTACCGGCACATGGACGAACTCATCATAAAGAAACCCTACATCCAGCAGTATGAGTATATCATTACTGATGCAAAGGGAGAGAGTCATGATGTTCTGTTTTCAAAATCCGCCCTGTTATCACATGATGGATCAGTGACTGGTATTATCGGTGTTATTTTGGATGTCAGTGATCGAAAAGAACTTGAACGGATTATCATTGAGAACGAAGAGAAATACCGCACTCTTGCTGATTTTACCTATGACTGGGAGTCCTGGATCAGCCCATCAGGCACCTATATTTACACATCAC
>CAYWHV010000063.1:0-10527 GCA_964458045.1 uncultured Methanospirillum sp. | reverse complement strand
GACCATTGTGAAGACATCCCGTCCCCCTCCGGGAGTATCTGTGACCTTATCCGGAGAACAGGCATTTAACCAGGAGATGGGGAAGGAGATGGGATCATCCATGGGGATTCTGATCATGGCGGCGATGATTCTCATGGTAATAGCCGTCCTGGCTCTCTTTTCCCATGTCAGGTATGCCCTCCTCCCTGTTGCCATTGTTGCGGCTGGTCTTGTGCTGACCTTTGGTCTCATGGGACTTACCGGGACCCAGATAAGTATGGTGGTAATTGGCGCATTTCCCGTCCTGATTGGAATCGGGATTGACTATGCCATCCAGATGCATTCAAGGCTTGATGAGGAGATCTATAAAACCTCGCTTCCTGATGCGGTTATTACCACCATAACAAAAACCTGCCCCTCGGTCCTGATTGCGATGCTGGCAACATCCACCGGTTTTATTGCAATGATATTCGGCCCGATACCAATGGTCGGGGATTTTGGTATCACCTGCACGTACGGGGTGATCTCATGCTATATCGCAGCACTTATCATTGTCCCGGTCTTTGCCATGCTGGTTCAGTATCGTGGCAAAAAGCAGAAAAAAGAACCGGCACATGATCCGAAAGGGGGCAATGCCAAAGAATCCCTGATCGAGAAGTATGACCGGGTTTTGGGACGGACCGCATTAAAGATTGCGAAACGTCCGATTCCCGTATTGGTATTTGTATTCATCATTGCAGCAATCGGATTTACGCTGGATAACGAAGTTCCCATCAGTGCAGATCAAAAGACATTCGTGCCATCTGACATGCCTGCATTACTAAACATGAACAAGGTGACACGAACCATGGGGGCGACCACGACAATTCCGATAATTGTCTCAGCGGATGATGTCCTGCATCCGGAGAACCTTGCATGGATTCATAATTTCGGTTCATATGTTGTCAGGAAAAATGACAAGGTCACCGATGCAGGCAGCATCGCATCCCTTATTGCAGAGTACAACAATGGCACCCTGCCGAAAACCAGGTTTGAAACAACCCAGATTCTCTCCTCCATTCCTGATCAGTATACAAAACGGTTTCTGAATGGGAACACAGAAGCGGTCATTGAATTCTCTACCCGGGATATGGAGATAAAACAGGCACGGGATCTGATAAAAATCATCAGAAAAGACATGGTCTTTTATCCATCCCCGCCAGGGCTGACCATCAGGGTCACTGGCTCACTTGAGATGTTCAGCACCCTCATGGATGACATCGACCGGTCAAAAACGTTCATGACTATCCTGGGATTTGTCTTCATCTTCGGATTTTTGCTGCTCGTATACCGTCGTCTGAATGCGGCAGTTCCCCTGATTCCGATAATGGTCATTGTCGGATGGAATGGGGCTATCATGTATCTGTCCGGTCTGGATTATACACCTCTGACCGCAGTCCTTGGGTCGATGACAATTGGTGTTGCATCAGAGTATACCATCCTTATCATGGAGCGGTGTGATGAAGAACTGGCACGGGGTCTGCCCCTCTTAGAAGCCATTCAGGTAAGTGTTCAGAAGATTGGGACTGCAATTACGGTTTCCGGCCTGACGACGGTATTTGGCTTTGCTGCTCTTATGCTGTCTGAGTTTAATATTGTTGCAAATTTTGGGATAACGACAGTCATCACAGTAGTGTTCTCTCTCACCGGTGCGATATTTATCATGCCAGCGGTAATCTCACTTGTATATCAGTTCCAGGGCCATAAGGCATAATCCCATACAATTCCTGGCGATTTACCGCTAGGATTATCATTTTGGAACCCTTTCATTTTTGAATTCCCTGACCGGTACAGGATTCAAATCATTACTATTATCGTCTCACATGTCATGTTCTAATTAGGCATATGATGATCTCTGTCCTCTATGTGGATGACGAGTCTGACTTTTTATTCCTGGGGAAAAATTTCCTGAATAATGAACCTGATATTACCGTTGATACTGTTACGTCAGCCCAGGACGCCTTAACAATCCTTGAAACACGCTCGTATGATGCTATCATTTCCGACTACCAGATGCCGGTGATGGATGGTATCCAGTTTCTCCAGAAAGTCCGTTCACTCTATGGCCGGATTCCCTTTATTCTCTTCACCGGCAAAGGTCGTGAAGAGGTGGTCATCACCGCATTAAATTCAGGTGCTGACTTTTATATCCAGAAAGGGGGCGACGCTTTCTCGCAGTTTGCCGAACTTGCCCATAAAATCCGTCAGGCGGTGGAGAGAAAACGGGCCGAGGAGCGGCTTATTGAGAGTGACCGGCGGTTTCGAAAGACACTTCAGACCATGAAACTTATCGCGTTTCAGCTGGACAATGATGGAAAGGTGGTGTTCTGCAATGATCACCTGCTTCATCTGACCGGCTGGAGCAGGGAAGAGTTCATGGGCCGGGATTTTTTTGAGATGGCCGTTCCTGAAGATCTCAGAGATCTGAAGAAGCACTACTTCCAGGAGGCCATGAAAAAAGGAACTATCTCCCAGCATGAAGAGATGAAACTCCTTCTTCGCGATGGTGAAATCCGGGATATTGACGTGATGAACACGGACCTCAGGGATGAACACGGGGAACTCATCGGATACATGTGTATCGGGGATGACGTCACTGAGGGAAAGATTGTACGAAAGGAAGTGGAAGCCTGGCGGAACCGGTACAAACTCGTCACGACATCATCCGGCCTTGTTGTGTATGATTATGACATGAAGCATGACCGGATCATTATGAGTGAGAATGTCTGGGATGTCTTTGGGTATTCGCATGAACAGATAAACGATGGATTTGATCAGTGGCTTGCACTTGTTCACCCCGATGACCGGAAGGCAGCTCTTGATGCGTTTTTTTATGTGCACAACAACTCCAGGGAAGGAGTTGTCAGGTACCGGTTCAGACATGCTGATGGTCATTATATCTGGGTGGAAGACCGGGTTTCGGTATCGGATGCTCATGACTCGTACCGGCTTATGGGCATTATGGCTGACATCACACGGCAGCAGGAAGCTGAGGAGGCACTGCGGCTCAGTGAGATGCGACTTCGGACCGCGAATAATAAACTCAGTCTGCTCAGCTCTATTACCCGGCATGATATCTCAAATTCGCTCAGTGCAATGCAGGGTTTTCTCTCCCTCATGGGAGAATGCGAACTTCATGAGATGCCGGTATTTACCAAAAAACTGCAGGAGATCAGCAGATCAATAGAGTCCCAGGTAGCATTTTCACGTGAATATGAAAAGGTCGGGGTATCAGAGCCTGACTGGTTTGTTGTGAGTGATATCCTGAATCATTTACCGTTCGAACATATTCACCTGAACTGTGAAATTCCTTCGACTCTTGAGATCTATGTTGATCCGATGATCTCAAAGGTCTTTTATAATCTTCTGAGCAATGCAAAAAACCATGGCAAACACGTCTCTACCATCACCGTGTCATCCAGGAATGAGGAAAATGACCTGGTACTCTCATGGGAGGATGATGGCATTGGTGTTCCCCATGATGAAAAGGATTTGATCTTTACCTACGGATATGGAAAAAATACCGGGTACGGGTTATATCTCATCTCGGAAATTCTCAAGATCACCTCAATTACCATCTCTGAAACCGGGACTCCAGGGAAAGGGGCGAGATTTGAGATGAACGTTCCTCACGGAGGATACCGATCTTCATCCTGATGGCTGGTCTTGTCCGGGTTTATGATCCGGTAATTTTCTGTACTCTGGATAATCCCAATTTCTCTCTCTTTTTCCTAATATGTCCGCAAATATGAGACTTGGGTAGTGCAAACGTTTGGGATTGCCGGTCCGGTGATCATCTGTCATCCAATGCTTTATGCTGATGGCGGCTCAAATCTAATGGTTCAACTGGAAATTTCTGAAATTTCAATTACGATCAATGAGCAGAACAGGGAAAAGCCAGTACCAATATGGTCAGTACTCGTTATCCTACCATATTATGCTTATATTCCTGATAGTGGGAATCATAGGTACCGGCATCCTCTTTTCCTATCTCAATCACATTGAAAAGGACTCAATCGAATCAGAATTTTTACTCTCGCAACGATATGGGGAGGAGGCATTAATCCATGCAGTTCAACTCGCAGATCAGAGTTTCTCTTTTTATGATAATGCCTACAATCAGCCTCTCCGTCTTGCGTTAGTCAGGTTCCAGGATCTGTATCATCAGGGTGGCAAAGCTCCTGAAGAGACGGATCTTGAATCAATCAGACAGGATTTGAGCACCTATTTCGAGCTCCCCATCGATTTATATATTATAAATGCGTCAGGCGTCGTCGTCGCTTCCACATTTGAGACAGATATCGGTCTGGACTTCTCTTTTGCCCCAAAATTCAAGGATCGACTGACCAGTATCCGTCTTGGTGACTCAGTCGCATATGATGCCATCGTAACCGGAACAAAACTGGGAGAAGAACGGAAGTATGCATATATTCCAACACGGGATCATGAATATGTCCTGGAGATAGGAATAAATCTGCAGGAATTTTTCAAAACCCAGGGAATATCCAAGTATCCACGTCTTGCACGCTGGTATGGAGAGACAAGGGAGGATGTATCTTCAGTTTGGATATATGATCAGACCTTCCTTCAGGCCTCAGATATCCGGACTTCTATCCCCGGATTTGCTGTGTATCCGTATGAGTTTCAGGACCAGGCAGATCGATCTGAAAAGCTGAAAAAGGTCTTTGATGACAGAACAAGTATTGTCATCACTGGCCCGGAGGCATACCAGATTACAAAATATCTCTATATCCCTCAGATTAAAAGTTCCTCTGTATCATCCGGATTTTTTGATAAAGTTGCAGAGATCGTCTATTCAACAGAGCATGTCAGGCAGAAGACAGAGGAGGCACTTATAAGGAATATCATCTATGCCCTGATGCTCATTGCACTTTTATTTCTCATTGCGTTTATCATATCACGGTATATCACCAGGCCCGTGTACCAGATTATTGAGGACATTGAGATTATTGCAAATGGAGATTATGATCACCCGATTCGACGGACAAAGGGGTTTGAGTTTCGGAGACTGGAAGCGAGTATCCAGAAGATGGTCGGAAGACTGAAAGAGGATATTGTCTCCATCAGGCAGAAGACGGATGATCTGAATGCTGAGTTACAAAACCGGCAATATGCGGAGGATTCCCTACGGGCTGCAAATCATAAACTCTCTCTGCTTGGAACCATCACCCGGCATGATCTGCTGAATCAGATGTCTGTGGTATCTTCAGGGTTTGACCTCCTTGAAGATGAGGTTCCCGTAAATGAGCAGAATACCCGGATAACGGCCATGATCCGTGATGCCCTGAATGCCATCCGTGATATGATCCTCTTCACCCGGATTTATGAACAGATGGGAGTTGACAAACCGGTCTGGCATTCCATGAGCCGTCTCATAATCGAGACGATGAAAAATTTCAGTGACCGTTCCTTAACCGTTCAAGATAAGACGAATGGTCTTCTCATATTTGCAGATCCGATGTTTGACCGGGTTATCTACAACCTGATTGAAAATTCCCTTCGTCATGGCGGGGATGTAAACCGGATTACCTGTGAAGTGAGGATTGATGAATCTGTTGCAATACTCACCTATTCTGATAATGGATCAGGTGTTCCCGCAGTCGACAAGGAAAGAATCTTTGTAAGGGGATATGGAAAAAATACCGGTCTTGGACTCTTTCTTACGCGGGAGATCCTCTCCCTTACCGGTATAGAAATACGGGAGATCGGGACGGAAGGGACAGGTGCCTGTTTTGAACTGAGAATCCCGACTGGGAAATGGCGCTTTGACGATGCCGGTTCGTGATTTCCAGAACTACCTGCCGGTGGGGATCCTGCTGTATTTAAGACGTTCCGTGTTAGAACTTTTTAGGTCGATTCAAAAACTGAAATACGGAGATATATGTCAAAAATATTAGGGTATTGGCGATTTTTATGTTCGGGATTATACATCTATAAGAACTATTTCCCTGCTCTGAATGGATTCGTGACGCACCTCTGATTGTCAGACATCATGGGATTATTGTTCACGATATATAGAAAAAAGTTATAAGTGAGGACCGGGAATCCATATATTTTGAAGGATATAAAATCGATTTAATACCCGTTTTTTCAATAAAAAGAGATAAATTATCGCCTTTTAATATAGCCAAAGGATTGGGTCAGACGCCTGTCTGCCACATCCATGGCCGTTATTTGTTTATTGAAGGGATTTTCTTTTTCCAATTCAAATATCCTCAATAATTGGTTAAATCTGGAAAAAGAGTTTTATTTTTGCAGTATGGGATTTATAAAAATCATGTGTTTTTTATCGGGTGGATGGGTATCACCTCATGACTCATCCTGGTGGCCGGGTCTCGATCACACTGATCAGTGATATCGATCCGGCCGGAGATGTGCGTGTTGATCCCGTTGTGTACTTCTCACCATCTGTTGTGATAAGAATGGTTCCCCTGATATCGGTTCTGAAAACTTCAGCCCCGGCTCCCTCTAGTCCCATCACGGTTGCCTTATTTGGACCATTCCCTATCCGTCCGACACTAATAATCGCCACTTCCGGTTTTAAGTCATGAATATAGCCGGCATTATATGCCTCCCGTGATCCATGATCCGGAACCCGGAGGATCTGGATGGGATCATGACTGGGGATATCAGGTGATCCGTTCTGTGAAAGGAGGAGCATGGATACATTCCCAACGGTAAGTTTCAGCACCGCCTCATCATACAAGGAGGGTACTGTCTGATTGATTGGAACTACTTCTATGGTTGCATCTGCCCCGATTGGAATGAGCTCCCCTGCAGTCAGTGATGAGTGGGGGATAGATTCGTTTTTTATCTTCTCGAGAACCCGTCCATAATATGGATACAACTGGCCGGTACCGGTATCACGATAATCGTGTATTACTGTCCGGTTCATGACCTCCAGGATTCCCCCGGTCTTTCCCGGGTACATGCTGGTTACCAGGAAGAGATCCAGATCGGTGATATTATGGCTGGTCAGATATGCTGCTGTGCTGTTCCGGTCTGGTCCTGCATCAATCAGGGCTCGTGTCCCGGCAGATTCTACGAGGACTGCATCACCGGTTCCGACATCGATCACATGGATGGTAGTCTCTTCTGCTGATACACAGGAAAGATAGAGTAATAGCAGGAAAAACGTAAAAAATGGTATTGTTTGAAATATACGCATGGTTTATTGATACCCCCCATTTCGGGTATACCATATATTATATAAACCTCCTCAAATTGCTTCTTCTTTGTTCCGGCAGGATAAAAAAGATCTAAAAGAAGTTTTTCTGACTGGGGGTGATATCTATAAACATTGGCAGTATAGATGTATGATCAGTCAGCAGTCTTATGGTTCCTCTGAAACTTCCCATCGGTATTCAGTCCTTTTCAGAAATTCGCACCGGCGGGTATGCCTATGTAGATAAAACCCCATATGTAGCCTCATTGGTGCAGGAAGGAAAATATTACTTCCTTTCCCGGCCCCGCCGATTTGGAAAAAGTCTCTTTCTTGATACGCTGGACTGTGCATTATCAGGGAAAAAGGATCTTTTTATTGGTCTGTTCCTCGATAGTGAGGAATCCACCTGGGACTTCTCTGTGAAGTGGCCGGTGATTCGGATCAGCCTGGGTCAGAGGATCAATACAACTTCCGATGAACTTCATGAATATCTGACACGGATAATCAGCCGGGAAGCAGAGCGTTTTGAATGTAGTGTCAATCCCCGTATCTCACCCGGATTTCAGCTTGAAGATCTCATTCGTGATGTGAATAAAAAGACCGGGCTCCAGGTTGTCCTGCTAGTTGATGAGTATGATAAACCCATCCTGGACAATATAAGCACACCGTCTCAATCTGCCGTAATGCGGGATGAACTAAAGAGTTTTTACGGGATGATCAAGGATATCGATCACCTGTTGAAATTTGTTTTCCTTACTGGTGTCTCCAAATTCGCAAAAACAGGAATTTTTTCAGGCCTGAATAACCTCAATGATATTACTCTGGACTCGCGGTATTCCGCTATATGCGGGTATACTCATGAGGATTTGATGCAGGTATTTTCTGATTATTCGAATAACTTTCAGGAATCAGAAATCAGGGAATGGTATAACGGCTACTCATGGACCGGGCAGCCGGTTTATAATCCATTTGACATTCTGCTTCTTTTTTCAAAGGGCATATACCGGCCCTATTGGTTTGAAACCGGAACTCCCACATTCCTCCTGAAGCTCTGGCAGGATAAACCACGATTCCCGGCAGAGTATGACGGTCTGGTAGCAGGAGAGGAATTACTGGGTTCATTTGATCCTGAGAATATCCGAACCGAGACTCTTCTTTTTCAGGCAGGGTACCTGACAATCCGGTCATTTGTATCAAGCGCTGAAGAAGGGACATGGTATACCCTTGGTTTCCCTAACCGGGAAGTCCGTGAATCATTTAACCGACAGATCCTTGCAGTTCTCCAGGATGATAGAAGTCTGGTTCCTCTTCCTGATATCAGGAGGGTTTTGGAATCTGGAAACAGCCAGGATCTTTATACCATTTTTCATACATTCTTATCTTCAATACCGCATGATAATTATCGGAATAATCTGATTTCACGGTTTGAAGGGTATTATGCAAGTGTCGTATATGCATACCTCGCAAGTCTGGGATATGAAATAATCCCGGAGGATACGACAAATAAAGGCAGGATTGATTTAACAGTCAAAACCAGATCATATATCTGGATCTTTGAATTTAAAGTAACAGGAATTGACCATTCGGGTGATAAGGATCCCCTAAAGCAAATAAAAGATCGGGGATATGCCGAAAAACATGCCTCCGACTCCCGTCCGGTTATTGAAGTAGGTATCGTTTTTCATCCCAAGACCATAAATATTGAGGCATGGGATGTTGGAAAACCGGATCTCTAATTTGTTTTACCGGTTACCTTCTCAATACTCTCCAGTAAATCCTGTTTCTGATATGGTTTGACCACATAGCCGGCGGCACCGACCCGGAGAGCAAGGGCAACGACCTGCTCAAGTCCTGCTGCGGAACACATGATGACCGGAATATTCGGGAAATCCTGTTTCAGTTCACGCAATATCTCAATACCATTGATTTTTGGCATGACCAGGTCAAGCATAATGAGATCTGTAGGATGACCTTTTAAAAAATCCAAGATGTGTATTCCATCAGGCTGGGTCAGGGTATCATAGCCCGCATTGGTCAGAATCAGATTCATCTCCTCAATATCTGCCGGATTATCATCAACCATTAACACAGTGGTCATACCATCAACTCATAATGAACGGAAAGTCACTCCATTCCGGATTATCTCTCATTGATCCTCATATGGTATGAATTTGTCTAAAAAAATCATAGTATCACCAGTGTTCATCTGCCTATAGGTGAAAACATATATCTGAACCTGTGATGGAAACCTGGACCGCTCATCTTCCTGAAATCTTTCAGACCCTCTCATCATCAGAGTATTTCATACCCGGCACCTATCGACTGGGAACTGATGCCTATATGGTTCCTTCTCCTGACCGGCAGGATCTTCTCTTCTCATTCCCGGTGTTTTTCAGATTACCCTTTATTGAAGAGATCTCCCTTCCTCTCTCCTCTTCAGCAGGAGCAGTATCTACCATTATTGAACATTGCAAGCGGTCTTCACACAAAGACAGGACACTTGGTACCCTTCATGGTGCCGGGACCGGAAATCAGAGCAGGTACTCGGCGAACATCGAGCCCTGCACTGTTGCCTCCTCTCAGTCAGCCATCGCCTCTCATCTCTGGCGTCCGGATGAAGAGAATGTTCTTCTTTCTGATAGAATACGGCTCAGCATGCGGGGTGCCCTGCCCTATCTGCCAGTGTCTCCAAAAAATATGGCCGCAGTGTGTTCAGATATCAGTGCATATCTCTCTGCTGTCTCTGACTGTATAAGCAAGGTTCCCGTCAGACCGATGAAACGGGGATGGGAGGCTGTCCTTGACCAGCAGCATCTTCGTTCAGAACTCACCGGTATGGGTCTGGTCTGTTTTATCGGTGATGGAACCCGGCCTGCCCGGTCATATACCCGTCACCGGAGCTGGCATCGGGTGGCAGGACCAAAAGAGGGGGTTCATATTCCGTTTTATTGCCCGACTGAACTATCTCCGGTTGAAGTCCTGCTTCCAGGGTCAAACCAGACATTGAGCGGTCTTGGCATAAAAAAGGGTGAGATATTTGCAATTACCGGTTCGAATGCTGAAGGAAAATCCACGTTGCTCAATGCCATTCAGGCAGGTGCGGATGATCATGCCCCTGGCGACGGGAGGGAATTACTCGTAACCGTTCCGGGGGGTTTTTCTCCTGATGCCACCAGTATTGAACTGAAAGGGGCTGACCTTCGCCCCTTTTTCGGGAGTATTCCGCCGGGGATGTCTGGAACTCCTGAATCCGTGTTTGGACAGGGAAGTGGGTCTGCATCCATGGCCTTTCGGATCTCTGATGCACTCCGGCGGGAAGCACC
>CAYWHV010000062.1:7034-10609 GCA_964458045.1 uncultured Methanospirillum sp. | reverse complement strand
TAATCTGCGTTCATCCCTTTTCTCTGAATACATAAAAACATATGACATACAAAAAAGTGGTTTATGCAATCTGATTTCCCTCTTACATGTTCTATTGTGATTTTTTCATTATGAAATACGTATATCCATACTCTTTTGAATATTTCCGGAAGATGTCCATCTCCATCTCCAGTCCCTGAATGATGCATTGGGCATCCTGATTCCCGGCATACTTCTCTTTGAGCATTCCAAGCCGTGCAGCTAACGCATTGTAATAATGGTTATACCAGCCGGTATCAGGAAGCCGGAATGACCCGACAAGCGAATACCCCTCTGCCCGGATCATCTCCTCTGCTTTTTGCACAGATGGCATGTCCGGAGATATCTCATTCATGAACTGTGTACATTTTTCTGAAGGAGAATCAGTAAACCAGGTACAGTCAGAGATCATCATGTACCCATTCGGTTTTAGGAACTTCTTCCATTTCTGAAGGGCAGGTAAAATACCAATGATAAACGCTGACCCTTCTGCCCAGATGATATCAAATGACTTCTCATCAAATGGCAGATTATCCATCGATGCCTGGCGGGTCGTAATTCTCCCGTCAACTCCGGCTTTCTTTGCCCGGCTGGTGAGATCATCCAGAAATGGCTGATGAAGATCTGATGCAGTAATCTGACAATCCGAACAGATCCGGGCAAGAGTCAGATCCTGCATACCGGAACCACACCCGATATCCAGGATCTTCCCCCGTTTGGCATCAGGAGGAAGAAAAGAAAAGGCAAATGCCGTTGCTTCGTCAAGACCCGGACCCTGCCGGGGCAATCCTTCAAACATTGAACAGATAAGTGTTACATCCATGGGGAAACACGTTTGAATGAAAAGATAAAATGCTTTCTGGTTTATTCTGCAGAAAAAAGGGCAAATTTAAAAGATACAGAATATGGTTGAGAATATCGCCCTGATGAACCATCAGGAGGAAATTAACAACATATCAAAGAAGATATTCAATCGCGGTGGCAGAATCCACCGTTAATTATAATATCCTCACGATAACATCTTCTGATATCGATATCATGTCATCAACACAGCCCCATGGTTTTTTTGGAGATTATCTTACCCTGTTTGCCGCATGTGAAGTGTATATTTATGTTTTCATGGAGATAGTTACAAAAATTCACGCCGTAGAACAGGTAATCTTTAAAAGGGCAACACTCCGTGACTATACCGGTTTTGTGATAATCTTTGGATTATTCTCAATTTTTGGCACATATATCGGTATCCCTGTTGAGGATGGAGTAATCAGTAACATCAGGGATCTGTCACCGATGATCAGCGGGCTTGTGGGTGGCCCATATGTGGGATTAATTGTAGGATTAATCGGAGGAATTCACCGCTTCTCTCTAGGAGGAGAGACTGCAGTTACCTGTCTGATAGCAACAGTTCTGGCAGGGCTCTTTGCAGGTGCTCTGTATCGCCTGAATAAAGGGAAATTACCAGGAATAGTCCCTGCTATGGCATTTGCTGCTGCGTTTGAGATATTCCATGGATTCATCGGAATGATAATGGTGCAGCCATTCAGCGAAGGAATAGAATTATTCTTCAGAGTAACACCAAGCATGGTAATAGCAAATGCACTTGGCCTGGCAATCAGCATCATTATTGTGAATAGCAAAATTGAACTTGAGTCCTTTTTACACCCAGAAGTGCAGGGTAATAGGGAGAAATTGAACCCTGAATATCAGAGGTGATAGTCCGTCAGGGGGGACGAAAATAAAAAAGGGTATGATTTTGAATTGCCGGTGATCAGGTCATACCTGGTCATCGGCCATCTCATACCAACAATACCGGTGGTCATTCCAGAGCCATTCACTTGCCAGTACTGCAGGAACAAACATCGGTTTATACCTGATACGAACACGAAACCTCTTTTTTGTCCGGTCTCTGACAATGTTCTTCCCATGAGCCCGCTGATGGCAGGAATGACAAAGTACGCGAAGATTTGACGCTGTTGAATCCCCACCTTCCGAGAGGGGAATAATATGATGAACCGAGAGATTCTGTTGTTCACCGCATATCTGGCACCGGTACCCATCCCGCTGCAGTATCTGCCGGCGAATTACATTCCAATACTGCGGCCGTCTTCCCCTGATGGATGAATGTTCCTGCTCCACCCATGAATAAAAAAGATCCCTGCACCTGGGCGAGCAGCATGAGTCAAAGGAGTGTTCAGAATCAAGAGGCATTTCACACCAGCGACAAAGCCCGGTGTGGTTCAGGACAGACTCACCGGATTGATTCATCCAGACAGTAAATCAGCATGAATGCATATAGTATTTTCTATGAAGCAGTTTAAGTGAGATTAAATATAGAGAGATATGATGCAAACATAGAAACTATATTCTCATGACCAACCCCCTATCTTCCCCGAGGTACATGAAAGCATAATGAATCATTCATTCCTGTCATGCTCGAAGGTCACAAAACATGAGACCGATACATCTTCCAGTTTCCCCTCGCCATACCCGGATCCATTTCCTGTGCCGGATGTCAGATGCACTGCCAGAAGCAGGGTTGAAACTCACATTCGCCCATATCAGAAGACGTCCCTTGCCTGGGAATTATTGACAAAAGTAAGTCATATTTCCGTCCTCTGGGACATGGCAGCCTTTACGACCACCGGACGGCTCAGGATGAATGATCATGGGAGTATACATGCACAGGTCACCGCTGGATCTGCCCTTACCATCCTGGATCTTCTCTCCTCATCAGAGATCGAACCTGACATACTAAAAAAGGGAGGAGATCTGGATGATGCAGCGCTCATCATCCTATTAAGTGCCCTCTGTCATGATATTGGCAATGCCATTCACCGGGATGACCATCTGTCACATTCCATGATGCTGGCCCAGCCAATCCTTGACATGATCCTGCCGGTCATCTATCCTGACCCGAAGACGTCCCTGCTTATCAGAACATTCATACTTTCGGCGATTCATTCCCATCATGGGAGTCCAAAACCTCTGACCATAGAAGGGAGCATTATCAGTGTCGCTGATGCATCAGATATGACAAAAGGGCGTGCAGCCCATTCAACCGATATCTCCACCGCTTCCATGCATGCAATATCCACCCTGGCAATTGATAACGTCGTGATAACCCGGGGACTGAACCGTCCGGTTGAGATACAGATTGTCATGTCCCAGCTTGCCGGGATGTTCCAGGTCCATGAGACCCTGATACCAAAGATACATGCAGGGTTGTTAAAAGAACACATCAACGTCTATATTCCGCATCAGGACCAGTATATCTATTAAAAAAGGCCTGACACATGAATTTTCCATCACCTATCAGGTTAGGAAATCGGACGTTTTTGATACATCAGAAAACTGCAAATAACCTGGTTCGGGAATCACAACATATTAATTGAATAATAACAAACGTGTTTAAAAATGAATCCAATCATTTTTTTGATTTCGTTCCTGCCATGGATCCTTTTCGGATTATTTGCAGGGCATTCACTGCTTGAACTTGAAACTGCTCTTATTGTCTCTTTAGTTATTTCGGTTATCGTCGGATACCGGGACATGCGGGA
>CAYWHV010000062.1:0-6934 GCA_964458045.1 uncultured Methanospirillum sp. | reverse complement strand
CCGGACATGGATGAAGAATCAATCATCCTCAATGGTGTCAGGGTATAGGATATTGACAACAATATTGGCAGGAAATAATAATAACCAGAAATACAGGGCAAAACTCGGCTTGATAAACGAGATTGGTATTGAGAGCAGAAAGATAGACGGGCTGATATAATTCTTAAGCGTTGTCAGTCTGACGAAATCTACCGGCAGATCCTTATTAATATGCAGATATCTCCGTGATGCATAATGCCAGATGAAACCCAGTAATATTCCTGGAGCAGCATACCCCAGTGCAGCAATAATTACCGCCAGCTGGATGTGTCCATACTCATTGATGAGTTTCGTAACAAACGGCATCATAATGATAAACAGCAGGAAAAACGTATTCAGTCGCATCAGAATGCCATCATACCCGGTAATGAACCGGAAGATACGGTGATGATTTGACCAGTATGCAGCGGTTATGATGAAGGTGAGAAAAAAATACAGGAAATGGGAATATTCATCAACCAGGCCCTGGACCAGAAGTGCATCCTGCTGTCTCTGCAGATCAGGAACCACCAGATCAATTGCCAGAAGTGTGAGGGAGAATGCAAAGACCGCATCACTAATCCCGATAATACGATCTAAACCGCGTCTTTCGTAATAATCACTTCTCTTCATGCATCCTTCCTGTTTATGAGAGTAACATACCGACAATCACACCGGCAAGGGCGGCAGCAAGGGCAATTCCCATCGTTTCCGCAACCGTCCGGACGGGACTTCGGTTACTGATCCGTGCCCGGCCAATTCCAAGGAGCAGAAGCAGCACTGCAGTAACCACGATACAGATGATCCAGGCGGTATGCATCGGAAATAAGACAAACGGAATGACCGGAGTCAGACCGGCAAAGAGATCTGACAGAAACATCCAGATTGAATGGATAACCGGCGATGTCTTCTGCCCGATCGTCTTCTGACTGGCAGCGATTGCGGTCTCAATTCCCGAAATGGTGGCAGGGTTTTTTGAGATATCTGCATGAATAGAGTCAATACTCTGCTGTGAGAGGCCTGAATTCTTCAAAAGACTGACAAGGTCAGTAACCGCACCCTCCGGGTTCTCGTTGATCGCAGCAATTCGCTCCTGGTTCTCTTCCTCCTCTTCATCACGCTCGGATTCAATCTCCATGAAACAACCGGCCATCATCGAGACCGATGCTGCAATGGCCCCGGTGGCACCGGCAAGAACGACCGCATCAGCAGAGTCAGCTCCAGCAGCAACACCAAGGACCAGCCCCAGAATAGAAACCGTCCCATCTGACATCCCAAAGACTACTTCCCCATATGAAGCGGCCAGAGATTCCTTTATTCGGGATATGAACGATGTTTCCGACATTATATTGTACCTGTTCACTATTGCAGGTATTTCATTAAAATACCTCTTTTCCATGAGTGAGAAGCGGGTCAAAAACTGCGCATACGTCAATGTAACATTGGAAGTTAAATTGTACCATTAATATTTTAATCAGCCCATATATCCTGAATAACGTGATACATGATAGTTAGCCATTCCACCCCATCTGCCATTTCATTGTATTCATATATTCTCTGGGATTATACTCAATCATGATAGTGTCGAGGACATCTCTTATCATAATCCTTATCCTGATGTTTTTCATCCCTTCAGGATTTGGATGTACCACCTTTGTAGTCACCGATGAAGCATCAGAGGATGGTTCCACGTTTGTCGGACATTCAAATGACGGGTTTGGTCCAGGGCTGATTGGGAACAAGATTCGGGAAGATATGGTTGCATTTCGTCATATCATCGCAAAGGATCACCCGGAAGGCACCATGAGGCCGATCGTGTATGATCCCAACAGTGGAGGAGAGTTCCTGGGAGAAGCAGCAGCGTCAGGTACTGAAACCGTCATCATCGGTGAGATTCCCCAGGTAAACCATACCTATGCCTACATCACCGGAAGTTATGGCATAATAAATGAGCATCAGCTCATGACCGGTGAATGCACGGACTATGCAAAGATCCATCCGGGGGCAGAGAAGGGGAAACGTATCTTTTACAGTTCTGAACTCTCCAATATCGCACTGGAACGATGTAAAACCGCAAAAGAGGCAGTTGTTCTTATCGGAGAACTGATCGACACCTATGGATATTACGGGACCGGTGAGACCCTCATCTTTGCAGACCCATCCGATGCCTGGGTTATTGAGATGTGTGGTGGGACTCCTGACGGGACCGGCGGGTACTGGGCAGCTCAGCACATTAATCCAGGAGAGATCTTCGTTGCTGCAAATGAATTCAGGATCCGGGAGTTATCCATGGATAATCCCCAACAGATTTTTGGGAAAACCCTGAAAGAAGATGCACAAAAGATGGGATGGTGGAAACCGGAAGATGGTGATCTGGACTGGGCACAGGTGTTTGGCATTGGGGAATATTCCCATCCGTACTATTCACAGAGCAGAGTATGGAGGATCTTTGACCGGCTGGCCCCATCGTTAGGGCTTTCCCCCTATGTTGAAGGACCATTCTCAAAAGCATATCCCTTCTCAATAAAGCCCGATACCCCGGTTAATATCACAAATGCATTATCCATCTACCGCGATCACTATGAAGGGACGGTATACGATCTGACAGCTCCCCCCGCAGGTGGTCCGTTCGGAGATCCATACCGTGTCTGGGGCCCGTATGATCTCCATGATGCTCCCTACGAAGGACAGTTAAAACCAGGATCCTGGCCACGACCCATATCAACTGATCCATGCGGATACTCCTACATCTGCCAGGGCAGGGCAAATCTCCCTGATCCCATCGGGGGTATCTGCTGGCTTGGCCTGTCTTCACCCGCAGAGACGTGTTATCTTCCCTTCTATACCGGCATATATCACTTACCAGCTCCCTACCTCCATGGCTCTCACTGGGAGTTTGATTTAAATACCGCATTCTGGCCGTATGAGCTGCTTCAGAATTATGCCCGGCTCATGTACAGCAACATGGCCCCTGAAATTAAGGCTGAACAGGAACGGATCGAGGGTGCTGCGATCGCAAACCAGTCGACAATTGAGGCGAAGGCACTTGATCTCTACACGACAGACGAACGGTTAGCACGTGAATTCCTGACTGAATATACCAGTGAGACAGCATTGAAGGCATTAGAGGACTGGAAAGCACTCATGGGCGAGATGATCGTCACCTACCGGAACGGGAATTACAATGATGTTGAGAACAAGACGATCACCAATATCGGGTACCCTGACTGGTGGTACGAGTATGCCCGGTACCAGTATGGGCCACGGGTGTACGATGTGGAGGGATTAAACGAGATACCGGATGTCAGATATGTCGGAGAAGAGGCGAATATCACCGGAGATCCACTCACGTACATCGAGAAATATCAGACCTGAATTAATTGGGGCTTAATAATCCCTTTTTTTAAAATGCAACTATACAGTAATAAAGAATGTACAAAAGGGAGATACTGATCACTTCCCTTTTAACAGGAGTACAAACCCGGGAATTGAGAACCCATTCCTCCACCCTTTTTTATGCGTGATGAAACATCCTTTTTCATCCGGGTTGATATACTAAGGAATGAGCCCTATCTTAGCGATGCGGTATTTGGTAGAGGATTTTACTGATAGTTTTGATCTCATCGGGGATCGGCTGTCTAAATCCCTTATTCAGGACATTCTTTCAGAGTATGAAAAGATATGGGCTGAAGAACCAGATGATTTCAATGTCGCGTATGATTGCGAGATCTTACTCACGCTTCTTGGTGAACATGAAAAAGCCATCACATGCCTGGACCAGATAGATGTAAATTACGGAACCGGGATGCGTATGCTCAGACGATCTGCCCATTATGCATGTTTACAAAATAAGAAAGGAGCAGAAAAGGCCCTGCACCCGCTTCTCAAAAATCCCCGGGATGAACATGAGAAGGAATGCTCCTTTATTGCTGCAGGACGTCGTGGAGACCAGGACACTATGGTCCGGTTATGGGAAGAGCTCATCAGTGAGAAAGAACTTGAAAACCAGAGATTCAATGATGAGATATTAGGCAATCCAGAATCGTTTAACTGTCTTTCTCACCTTCATGTCCGTGAGTGGGATGAGGGGGTCCGTCTCCTCTACCGGTATCATATCAGGGAAAACAGGGATATTGAGTTATGTGCCCTGATTTCAATGCTTCATTATAAAGTGGGTATTATCTACAATTCTATCATTGACATGATTCAGAATTCCGGCCCCTATGAAGCATTTACCAGTATCATTGTCGCTCATGCAGTTACCAGTGGAACACATTCCCTGATCACCGAATACCGGGATATGGTAGTTATTGATGAGTCAGGAGTGTATCAGGAACTGATTCTGAATCTTGAAGGGGTACGGAAATTTCTGACGTTTTTTACCCTTGCCGAACGACTGCTCACGATACCTATAGCCACTTTTCAGCCGGAGGAGTCATTCCTGCATAACCTGGTCAGGGAGACCGGGGGAGATATGTACCAGGTTTATTCCCTTCTGGAGTTATTCACCCAGGCAGGAAATGATACTGATTATGCACACCTGCTGGATATATTGCTGAATATGGATCCTGACATCGGAAGGAGATCGGTTATTCGAAAGGAGATGGATGGATACCTTGGGCCACGACCCCCTTTTGATCTTGGATAGTGTACCTGACAGAGATTTTATCTTTTTTTTTGTGCCCTTCTTTTTTTTATGGTACTACGAAAACAAACATATCAGTCAAGATACGGGAATGTGACTTTTCCAAGAGCATAAAAAAGTTAACCTTTTAGAACACCCTTCGTTTACTTCCACCACCCCATCCGTTTATCAAAGCACTATTCTTAATACGAAATCCATGGTACCTGTACGTATGGCATACCGCGGTGATCTTGATGCATGGTACAATAAAGGATATGCATTGAAAGAACAGGGTAAACTTGAGCAGGCAATTGTGGCGTTTGACAAGGCACTGGAGGTCGCCCCTGAAGATGCGAGAATATGGACAATAAAGGGAAATACCCTCCTTGAACTTCGCCAATATGAAAACGCCATTGATGCCTATAACCACGTCCTTGTCACGTATCCGGACAATGCAGACACCATTGTCAATATCGCATCAGCCTTGATAGAAATGGGGAAATTTGACGAGGCAATAGCGGAATGTAACCGGGCATTAGCGATAGATCCGGAACATTATCTTGCCCCGGTATTCCTGCAGCAGGCCAAAGAAAAGAAAAAACACTAAAGACTCACTCCTCAAAAAAAACTGGGAGAGACTCCATATTTTCTATTCTGTCAAGGAAGGTGTATCACCTATGTATCATCCCCATGAATCTTCACAAACAGGGAGATTTCTTTCCCTTCCTTGGTAATATAGCCGTTTGCAAAGATGTTCCCATCATTATCCAGATGAACACCATAGAGCAATCCGGATCCGAATGCCTCAAAAGTCATTACCCCGTGCTCTCCAAAGGACAGGTCAGGCCGGCCATCAGGAGTATACCGAAGAAGAACCGGGTATCGCTCCCCATGTACCTCGGTCGTCCCGGCGATGATTATCTTCCCGTCATCCTGAATCTCCTGCCCCCAGGCATAGTCATATCCGGGGCCATGATAGTGAACAATACCATTATCTCCAAATGCCGGGTCAGAACCCCCCTGATTCGTATACTTGAGTAGAACGATGTCATACGAACCGTCCAGGTCTGCTTCTGCTCCGGTAACCAAAATCTCCCCATCCGGCGTGATACTCACCCAGTTCCCATAATCCGGACCACCTGCCTCTCCCTGGTAGAAGACTGTCCCATTCATGCCAAATGATTCATCAACCGATCCGTCTGCAAGAAGGCGGACCGTAACAATTGAACTGTTTGTATCACCTTCCCGGACCGCCCCGCCAGTCATGACCGCATGATCCTCAGCATCCAGGGCAATCCCAAATCCATACCGGTCACCTTCACCAGAGATATTAAGCACAAAAAGCCCGTTATCAGCAAATGCCTGATCAGGTATTCCATCCGGAGTGAGGCGTATGGCAATCATCTCTTTGTGAATGCTTGAATTCATCTCACCGGTGATCAGAATCTTTCCGTCCCTTTGAGCGACAATTCCACGGGCCGAATCGGTCCCATTCCCGGGTCCTGCATATCTGAATACCCCGTCCTCTCCAAATGTCGTATCCAGCTCTTCATCATGAGTATACCGAAGGACCAGAATGTCAGGGTCATGACCATTATGTTCCCTGCCGGCAACCAGGATTCTCCCTTCATTGTCATGGACAACACCGAATGCATAATCGTCTTTTCCCGCACTGCCAGCCCAGGTAACCGCCCCGTTTTTGCCAAATGTTGGATCTCTCCTTCCATCGGGAAGATACCGGAGAAGGAGGATGTCTTTTTGCATGGAGGTATTTGTTGTCCCACACAAGACCATATTCCCATCGGGCAATACCTCTATCTCGATGCTCCGGTCCTGCTCTCCACCAGGTGACTGCCAGAAATAGGCACAGGACATGTACCGCCCGCTGACAACCACATACTCCTGACCGTCACTTCCGGTCACAAGCCGATAATAGGTTTTTTTCGGGTAAATTCCATTCCTGGCCGGATGAGTATAGACATAATGGACCCAGCCGGTCCCATACTCTCTGGCACCTTCAAATATCTCGTCATGATACCGTTTTCCGGTAATATCCGATTTTCCTAAAGATGTTGTTCCGACGAGGAACGGATCATCAGCATGGGCAACCACCGTTCCGGTTGAATCATAGACAAAGACATAGAGGCCAGGGTTATCAGGATCTTTATATGGAGCATCTCCTGAATTAATCCGAATAAACGTATCTGGTGTATTCGTACTGATTGCATCACAGGTCAGGTTTACCAGATCGGTGACCATCTGTGGGGTGATGTCAGCCTCGTGGCACTCAAC
>CAYWHV010000061.1:0-10732 GCA_964458045.1 uncultured Methanospirillum sp. | reverse complement strand
CTTTCCGGTCAATATCAGTCCAGGAGGAGAAATCACCCTGAGCAAGGGCTTTTGCAGACTTGTTCATGGCAAGAACAGGCCGGGTAATATACCGTGCGAGAAGAATACAAAGGATGATTGTTCCAAGAATGGAACCAATCAATATAATAAGGGTAGTCTTGTTGTGAGCCTGTATCGTACCCATGAAATCAGATTCCGGGATGACTACCACAATAAGCCAGTCAAGCCCGTATGAATCCTGATAGGGAGATACCTGAACTAATAATGGATCAGTCTCATAATCGCATGTAAATTGCTGTTTGGTCGAAATATTTGTGTTATTTCCCATATGATGAGAGATAAAATGGGTCACCTTCTGAATCACCGGATCATCACATTCAGAAGCAGAAAGACGAACGAGTTCACCATTTACCCGCCGGTACGGCTCTTTGACCGTTGACGCTGCAATAATCTGGCCTGATTTGTCAATTATGAATGATTGTCCGGTTTCAGATATTGTAAGTTCCTGCAGGAAATCCCCGATCCCACTCAGGGTCAGTGATGTGTCCATAACTCCCATGACTGCTCCCTGACTGGTATATACAGGAGCAACGGCATCAATACTGACCACTCCTTCAAGCCACATATATATGGGTGTCCAGGCAGGACCCTCAGCCTCGACTGCTGCCTTATACCAAGGCCTGGTTCGGGGATCATAATCTGGGATCGTGAGTGTCTTCTCCCCAATCGAGCCATCCGGCATCAGACGGTACTCAACAAAGGAATGGTTTGTCATTGAGTTAGAAACGCCGTAAAAACGCTCTGTCCCGTTTGCTAACCCCGGGGCACCAACTTTTGATATGATAGTATAGTTACCATCCTGCTGGTTGGCATAACATACCGCTTCAATAGTGTCAAACCGAAATGATAATTCTCTGAAATATGAGATAAGGTCAGAATTTTCATGAACATCAATATGCCCAAGTCTGATACTGTCAAGACAGAGCTGGTTTACCAGATGAGGTGTTTTCAGATACTCATTGAGTTGATCTGTAATCCGATCAGATACTTCATCCTGTACCTTCCCGGCAAGTTCATTCACTGCGAATTGACTGGTTTGAAATGCGACAAGCCCGGTGATGCAGATGGCAAGAATCACGACAAAAACAAAACAGATCGTCAGTACTGTTTGTAATTTATATCTTCCAATAAAATGGGCAGTCTTTTTTGGCGCCGTGCCCAATGGATCATACAGGGTAGAATCAGAGGAAACCTGTTCAGGAAGATCTTGAGTACTCATAAACCAGGATCGATCTAAGATCTATCATTCAGACTGGGATACGATAAACATATCCATATAACCCTGATAGAGTAAAAAACTATAATCACCGGGATTTTTCAAATTACAGACATATTTCAAAGTAACTCAATATTCAAGATAATAACCTCATTTTTATCTACAAATTTCCAGGTATTATCCATTGCAGGTACATGAGGTACCTGCAACCAATCATCAAAACCTTTAACGGCATTCCCACCGAAACCAGCATCAGGTGAAGTACTGCTATGACTACCCAACTCATGGATTATTTCAACAGGTCGCCACGGATCGGGATATTGAGCACGGCAGATAAATCTGGCCATGTTGATTCGGGCATTTTTGGATCTCCCCGAATGACTGATGATAAAACAGTGATTATGGGACTTTCCAATAACCGCACACTGGCAAATCTTGAGCAAAACCCTCATGCCGTCTACCTGATTATTGAACCCGGAACCACACTGACTGACTGGAAAGGTATCCGGGTTTACCTGGTTGCATTACAGATAGCAACGTCAGGACCGGATTTGGATTTGTTTAAAAACCAACTCGCTGAAGTTGTAGGAAAAGAAGCGGCAAATATGATGATGGCACTGGTAACCTTTGAAGTAACCGGAGTCCGGCCGATTGTTGACATGGGTCAGGGATGGGAACAATCAATTTAGTTTTTTTTCCAATTTGTGCAGAAATTTAACGTAATAACAGGATTGTGTCGAACACATTCCTTACATCCCAAAGTTACACATTGGACCAAATATGCCCTCCCACATACCTCCACCTTCAAACATGAGCATCAGAGAATGGAGAGAGAGAGATTGGTTTCAATTTTCTCCTGATGATCCTGAATCTTTTCATGCGATGATCGAACGGATCATATCAGCAAACAGGGAGGTTGATCTGCTTGCGTTTGGTGAGGCACTTCACGGGAGCGAAGAAGTACTCAATTTCAGAAACCAGATTTTTCAATACCTGGTCAAGAACCATGGGTTTTCTGCAATTGCAATAGAGAGCAGTTTTCCACGTTCCAGACTTGTGAATGAATATATTCACGGTGAGGGAAACCGGACATATTCGGAGATTGAGACGACTGGATTTAGTCATGGTTTTGGCTCTTATCATGCGAACCGTGATCTTGTCGAATGGATGAGGAAATATAATGCTGATCCATCGCATGGCATCAAACTCCGTTTCTACGGATGTGATAGTCCGACTGAAATGACTCATACCGATAGCCCCCGAATGCTTCTTACCTTCGTTCTTGATTACCTCACCTCTGTCGATGCCAAAACAGGTATTTCATTCAGGTCACGGATAGATCCACTCCTGATGCAGGATTCTCTCTGGGAAAACCCGGATGCCATGATGGATCCAACAAAAGCAGTGGGATCTTCTCCAAAAGCGGTAGCACTAAGGCTGGAAACTGAAGAGTTGATAACAGAGCTTACCGTGAGACGACCTGAATTGACCGAAAAAAGTGGGTTCACGAAATTTCAGGAGGCCTTGATGTATGCAGGTATCGCACGACAGATGCTCACATACCATGCTGGTCTTGCAATGGACCGAAATGACAGGGTATCACGATTACTTGGGATGCGGGATGCCATGATGGCAGACATACTCACCTCTATTGTATCGACAGAGAAGAACCGGGGGAGAATATTTATCCATGCTCATAACAGCCATCTGAAATATGGGATTACAAAGTGGCAACTCGGCCCTCATCTTCTGGACTGGTGGTCTGCCGGTTCTCACCTGAAAATACTATTCGGTTCAAAATACCAGGTAATTGGAACGGGAGTCGGAAGATCTGAATCGCATGGAATCGGAGAACCTGAACAGGATACTCTGGAAGATCTTTTATCCAGAGGTGAGGGACCGGCTTGCATTATACCCACGTATGAGGGTAGTTGGCTTTTTGAGGAATATTCAGAAAATATGCCCATTCGATCTGGCTCGTCAATTAATTCCACATATTTCCCATATACCCACCAGAGTTTTACGGACTTTGACTGGCTGATGGTTTTCAATCGAATCAGATAACCTTTTTTGAACCACAGTTCATCAGATTAACTCCCCCCGACAGAACGCATAAATAGAACCAGATAAAAATTATCCCTAATGGCATCACCACTTATTGCCCTTATTCTCTCGTTTTTTATCCCAGGCCTGGGACAGTTCTACACCGGTCAGTTACTCAAAGCTATCCTGCTCTTCGTGGCAGCAGTTATCTTCGGGATATTGTCAGTGATATACATAGGAATTCCATTCTACCTGATTGTCTGGATATATAGCATGTTTGATGCATATACCAAGGCAAAAGAGATGAATGAATAAAGTTCAGAATAAACCGTTCTCAACTTTTAAATTTATTATCTCTTTTTTCTCTCAAAACCCATCATTATTAAATATAACTCATAGTTTGTTTTTAAAAAAAGAGAAAAAAGCAGAGATAAGGACTATAAAGTTACTTTTTCACCAGAAAAAGAACCGGCATTGGTACAACTGTGCCAATTTCCTTTCGTCCCAGAAAATGATGACCAGCCTTCATTGAACAGAACCATGAATTGTCCACCGGTTGCCTGTGAAGGATCCTTGTCAAAGAGGGCATCATCAGGTCCCCAGGAACCAAACCATACCGGCCCTTCAATTGTTCCACCAATTACGATACCATCAGGAAAAGTCCCATTGAGATACGGAGACCATAAAATTTTTTCAGAACTCAGGTTGATGTCTCCCATCGTGGTCTTATAATAGCCTTCAGGGTTTCCTGATTTAAAAGCAGAAAGATTCACTGATAAAGGTTCATATTCAGCTGAGTAAACCAGATCAAAATCATGAATTGTATCCCCTTTATCCAGAGAATTTCGCAGCAGAACATAATAAGGGATTGTTTCAGAGCTATTAATGAGATATTTCCGAACAATATTTAACGGAACTCCATTTGAAAAACTAAGACCTTTCACCTCATTTCCAAACTGGTACATATCACTCCCAATTTCTTCAATATTGGCAATCGGTCCGTTTGCTTGAACCGGGGAGAATTCCACCCGGATGGGAATCAGGTCCCCTTTCGGAGCCCAGTAAGGCTGAATAATCTCATTTGTAGTTAGAATACCAATTCCTGCAGGAATGTTTAATGTCCCCGCACGGGAGATGAGATCATCGGTCGCATAGGGATTGGGTTTTATTGCCATATCAAAGGAGATTAATGATTCTGCAAAAACCCCCTGCATTGTCAATAAGATCAAGCAGATTATAATTCCACAAGAATATAATTTCATAATTAATACTCCAGAAGACATACTGTTTCTTGAGTCCGGCACATAAATCAGTATCGAATGGGTTTTTGCATAGAATGAAAAAAAATAAATGAAAGAAAACATATATTTCGCTTCACACGAGAAAGATATCGTTTATTATGTCAGACATGCATTGTAACAGAAATGTTTGATTTTTCATGCAATTTCTCTTCAGACTCTGACCATTTGGATTCATGACCACGTTACTGACATTCGCAATTGATCCGCATACACGGAACCAGATATTCTTCTCACTCTATGCTGCGGTCTTTTCTGCCATGATAGGTGTGGGGATTGTCATCCCGCTGCTTCCCAGATATGCAGTTACCATGGGAGCAACCGGTATCTGGATTGGTATCATCTTTTCTGCCTTTGCACTCGCACGGATCCTATTTCTCCCGGTGTTTGGCAGGATGTCAGATAATTATGGACGAAAAAGACTGATCCTCATAGGTCTTTCCTCGTACGCAATCCTCTCCGCACTCTACCTTCTGGCCGGAACGGTCTATGAGCTCACCACGGTCAGGTTCTTTCACGGAGCAGCATCAGCCCTCATCCTGCCAATTGCCTTAGCCTACATTAATGACATCGCACCAGTCGGACAGGAGGGAAAATTCATAGGCTCCTTTGTCAGTTCTATTTACCTGGGGATGAGTTTTGGTCCCTTTATCGGAGGAGTAATATCAGATCTCTTCTCATTGAACGCTGTATTTTTTGCCATGGCATTCTTCTCCCTCCTGGCACTGACTACCAGCCTGTTTTATCTTCCGGACATTCCTTCAAAACCGGTTATTCAATCCTCATTCAAGGATATCATTTTTCATAAAACACTTCAGGGACCGATCCTGTACCAGTTCATGTATGCTCTGGCAAATGGAACATTCATGGTCTTTTTACCAATCGTCGCGATTCAGGATCCACATATCTCATCTTCAGAGACTGGGGCAATCATATTGGTATCAGTCCTGACAACTCCCATTTTTCAGCATTTTTTCTCCAGGATATCAGACTCCTTCAGGCAGTACCATCTGATAGGAGCCGGTGTCTGTTTAATAGGAATATCTTTACTCTTGGTTCCGGTTACCGGAGGATTTTTATTTTACCTGATATCGGCCATTCTTCTGGGAGTAGGACGGGGGATTTCGCTTCCGGCCCTTTTTGCTCTGGTAAGTTCATCCGGACGGGAGATCGGGCAGGGGAGTGCATCAGGGATGGTTAATATGTCACTTGCCATTGGTCTGGTCGTCGCACCCCTCTTCTCTGGTGCCGTGATGGATTACTCAGGAATCGACATGGTCTTTTACCTGTCCGGAGCAATTACACTTCTCTGCACAGGGATTTTTTTCCGATTTGATAACCAGAGATGACAATGGTATTCTCAAAAAAGATGAGAGATTACGAACATTAACTGCTCATAGGATTGGGGGAAAAAGGAGATGATGGTCAGAATCTCGTCTCAGGTGTTTCGAAATACCAGAGAACCATCCTTTTCATCCACCATGATCTCTTTCTCTTTAGTGACCTCTCCGGCAAGTATCATCTTCGAGAGCTCATTGAGCAGGTTTCTCTGGATAACCCGTTTGATTGGCCGTGCTCCAAACAGGGGATCAAACCCGAGGTTTGCAATATGACCGATTGCATTCTCTGTGACGGTAAACCTGACATCATTCTTTTCCAGCATCTTTCTGACGAGATCAAGCTGCAGGCTGACTACCGTTCGGATCTCATCTATCGTCAGTGGGCGGAACATGATAACTTCATCGATCCGGTTTAAAAACTCTGGCCGAATCGTCTTTTTGAGCAGATCAAACACCAGATCTTTTGTCTGATCATACACCTCCTCCCGGTTTTTGTCAGTGACATGTTCCAGGTTTTCCTGGATGATATGTGACCCGATGTTCGAGGTCATGATGATGATGGTATTCTTAAAGTCAACTGTCCGCCCCTTGTTGTCAGTGAGCCGGCCATCGTCCAGGACCTGAAGCAGGATGTTAAAGACATCAGGATGAGCCTTTTCTATCTCATCAAGTAATACGACGGAGTAGGGTTTTCTCCGGACCGCTTCAGTCAGCTGACCGGATTCCTCATATCCGATATATCCAGGTGGAGCACCAACCAACCGTGAAACCGTATGCCGTTCCTGGTACTCGGACATATCAATCCTGACCATGCTGTTCTCATTGTTGAAGAGAAATTCTGCAAGAGCCTTGGCAAGTTCAGTCTTCCCGACACCGGTTGTCCCCAGGAAGATGAATGATCCGATAGGCCGTTTTGAATCAGAAAGGCCTGCCCGACTCCGGCGTATGGCATCAGATACCGCCCGGATAGCCTCATCCTGACCTACGACACGCTTATGAAGTTCAGACTCCAGGGTGAGGAGTTTTTGTTTCTCACTCTGCAGCATCCTGCTAACCGGAATACCGGTCCACCTAGAAACCACTTCAGCGATCTCTTCTGCATCCACCTCTTCATTGACCATGGCCGAATCTTTCTGCAGGTCGGTCAGTTGTCCTTTGAGTCCCTCAATGACCTTCTCTTTCTCCGGAATTCTCCCGTACCTGATCTCAGCCACTTTTCCGAGATCTCCGGTCCGGTTGGCACTGTCTGCCTCAAACTTGAGATCCTCTATCTCATTCTTCCGAAGCTGGATCTGCTCAACAATATCCTTCTCTGACTGCCATTTTGCCTTCAGCCTATTCCGTTCCTCGGTAAGGTTCCCAATCTCCTCGTTCAGAACATCAAGCTTCGCCTGATCCTTTTCACGTTTGATAGCCTCCCGCTCGATCTCCAGTTGCCGAATCTTCCGCTCAATCATCTCAAGTTCTTCAGGAACGGAGTTGATCTCAAGCCGGAGTTTTGAAGCTGCTTCATCGATAAGATCAATCGCCTTGTCAGGCAGAAACCGGTCAGAGATGTACCGCTGTGAGAGCTCAACGGCGGCAATGATGGCTTCATCCTTGATCCTGACATGATGATGTGTCTCGTATTTTTCCTTGATGCCACGGAGGATGGAGATCGCATCCAGGGTATCAGGTTCATTTACCATCACCGGCTGGAACCGTCGTTCAAGGGCTTTATCCTTCTCAAAGTACTTCTGGTATTCCTTTAAGGTCGTTGCACCGATGACATGCAGTTCTCCCCTGGAAAGAGCAGGCTTTAAGATATTAGCGGCATCCATGGCCCCTTCACTTGCCCCGGCCCCGACAAGGGTGTGAATCTCATCAATGAAGAGGATGATCTCCCCGTCTGAAGAGACTACCTCTTTTACCACGCTCTTCAGTCGTTCCTCGAATTCTCCCTTATATTTCGCTCCTGCAATTAGGGATCCCATGTCAAGGGAGAAGAGCTGCTTTGTTTTCAGGTTATCAGGAACATCACCGTCAATAATCCGATGGGCCAGACCCTCTGCAATAGCAGTCTTTCCTACGCCAGGCTCTCCGATCAGAATCGGGTTATTCTTTGTTCTCCGTGAGAGGATCTGCAGGACCCTTCTGATCTCATCATCCCGCCCAATGACCGGATCGAGCTTTCCGGAGAATGCAAGTTCATTCAGATTTCGTGCAAACTGATTTAAGGAATTATAGGTCTCTTCTGCAGTCTGACTGCTGACCGTTGAGCCTTTCCTGAGAATCCGGATCGCATTTTTCAGGTCTTTCTCAGAGACTCCATTCTCCTTTAAAAGTCGTGATGTCGCTTCATTCCCAGATACAATACCAAGGAGAAGGTGCTCAATAGAGACAAAATCATCTTTCATCTCCTGGGCCAGCCCGGACGCCTTCTGCAGGGCTTTTGTTGTATCGTTCGATAAATACGGCTCCCCACCGGTGATCTTTGGATACCCATCGATGTTCCGGTCAAGTACCTGGCTGAACCGGTCAAGATTGACATTAAGTTTTTTCAGCAGGTAGGGGATGACATTTTCATCCACGATGAACATCCCCCTGAGCAGATGTCCAGGTTCAATTGCCTGATTCTGTTTCCCGGTAGCAATTTCCATTGCTTTCTGGATTGCTTCCTGTGATTTGAGTGTAAAATTGTTGAAGTTCATAATAATGATCACTTTGTTATTGATTTGTAATTCTATATATAGTTATTGTAGAAGATCTTAACCATTTCAATAGAGATAGAGGCCACTAAATATGAGAGAGTCTGACTCTTTTTTAATAATAGAAGTCATAAAGAAGATACTGATTAAAAATGGGCCCTGATATTGAGAGGGACATGATTATTTCATTAATTTCCTTGGAGAGATATCTAAACTGTGATTCAGTTTTGATCGTTCTGAAAACACAGGTAATGGGAACGCCCATCTTTTCATCATCATCACCTCAGTTACTTCCCTAGTGTTGTATTTGTAATACCAATGAGGGGGATAAATCTGATCCAATCTATTTCTAACGGAGGAAGAGGGTTAGGAATGAAGGACTCATATTTCAAAACTGAGGCGTATTTGTCGGTCACCAAATACCCACAACACAGGTTGTGGATCACGAAAAGGCATTCTGATACCGACAAAAAGATAGAATTTTTATACCAGAACTGGCACTCTCATCTCTGGCCCTCTTGATCATAACCCATCACCTGTTCTAGTTTTTCGAGTCTGACAGAAATTTTTGTATCAAGTTCTTCCCGTTCACGAAGCAGCAATTTTATCTCTTTCAGACACCGTTCTGGTGAAATTTCTCCTTCTAACTCCTCATCTGATAACTCCTCCTCTTTTGCCGGTGAGGAAAGGAGTTTACTGGAGATATACCCTGCAAAGGTTGCAAATACCGCTACTCCCATGGTAAGAACAAGTATTCCCACCATCCTGCCTGTAACCGTAACCGGATACCGGTCTCCATATCCTGTCGTGGTTATCGTCACATATGCCCACCATATCGCATCACCGGCAGAGACAATATTCGCAGATGAAGATGCATGTTCTGCCTGTAAAACCAGGAATGCACCGGTTTCTATTATCAGGATGACCATGAACACCAGGATGTAGAGGGCAGATTGTGAACGGTTGTATGAAAGATATGAGATAATATATTGCAGGCCATATCGTTTGATAACCCGATATGCTTTGTATATCCGAAAGAGTCTGAAGATCCGTAAAGCAGGAATAATTGCCAGCAGGTCTGCCCACCCATAATTATGCAACAGATATGATGAGCGGGAGGGTGCACTGAATAATCTGATGATAAAATCAAAGATAAACAGCAGCGTAAGCACCCCGTTGATGATATTCAGAACATTTACGGAATCAGGATCAATCCCGGGTATATTGGAAAGGACCATATTAAGAACAGATAGGATGGAGACCGATGCGATGAATAATTCATACCCGAAATCCAAATGTTCTTTTCGTGAGATGAGTATCATAGTCTGTCTGAAAAATTGTCAGGGGAATATCTTAATCTCTTCTACCCATTGATGTTATCTTTTATGATCTACATCTCAAGACTCTCAATTATTAGTCTTTCATGAAGAGGAATCCAATCCTGAGCCCGTATCAAGTATATAAGGTAAGAATAAATTTCAGTGAAGATGGTTGTCATAGATATATTGATGTGCATCCGGATCATCACTGCCTATCCAAACCCACAATAATTAATATTATCAATCTCCATAAGGATAAAGAAAGGGATATCATATGGGGAAAAACCCAAAGAAAATTCTCATTATCGATGATGAGGCGGTATTCAGGGAAGCAATAGCCCGAGCCCTGACCTCCTGCGGATACCGCTGCTTTCCAGAGGAGGATCCCGCCAAGGGAATAATGAGACTGAAAAGAGAACCCTTTGATCTGGTCCTCCTTGATATCATGATGGACCCCTTTGATGGATGGGACACTCTCGGTCACCTCCGGACCTTTTCAAATGGCAGGGAAACACCGGTCATCATGGCATCAGCAAAAAAACTGAATATCGAAGAGGTCATCAGATATGGTGAATATGTCGCAGGTTTTGTTGAAAAGCCATTTGTTGATTCCGAATTCTGTGATGCCATATCTGAATTCTTTGACTGGTATGATCCCTTGATATCAAATGCGAATGCTGCTCGATTGCAGGGGGTTCCCCCGGAGATCTGCACTTCATGGATTCGGAGCTGCAGGCAGCTAAAAGCAATAAACCAGATGTTAGAGAAT
>CAYWHV010000060.1:0-10734 GCA_964458045.1 uncultured Methanospirillum sp. | reverse complement strand
TACTCTGAAAAATCATGGCATCTGAATAACACCGTTCCGGATGGGATGCCGGTCAGATCCTCCATGATTCGGTTCCATGCAATGATTTGTTGGTTTGAATCGACCGCAAGGGTGGCATCAGGCAGGAAATCGATGATCTCCTCAAGAAGGTTTCGTGACTTTGCCAGTGCCCTCTCTGATCGTCTTCTCGTAACCGCCTGGACGATCATCTGTTTCATCTCAGTGAACAGGACGAGGGGGTCTTCTCCTTTCTGCAGGTAAAAATCAGCACCCGCGTTCAGGGCTTCAATAACCACTTCATGCCTGCTTTTGCCGGTGCAGACAAGGAATGGGGTATTATCTCCAATATTTCGTAATGTCCTCAGTAACTGGAGTCCGTCAAGCCCTGGCATTTCATAATCTGCAACAATGGCATCATAGGTTCGTGTATGAATATGTTCCAGGGCATCGTCACCATCGGTCACCTGGGTAACAACACATCCTCCCAGTCGGTCTTCGAGAAAGATACGGGCAATATCTCCCATACTCGGTTCATCGTCGACAAAAAGTATTGTTATTGGGGAGGAGGTTTCTGGATTCAGGACTCGTCATCTCCGGGGGGTGTTTGGAAGGCAGGGGAATATTATGATTCTTTGGTATTGGGATTTCTTAATGATATCTTTATGGTTATTGATGAAGAACTTTATCAATCTCCTGGAGTATCCCCTGTTTCTGAAATGGTTTAATGATATAACTCAATGCTCCGCACTTAAATGCGAGTTTTGCCATCTCAACGGACTGGATGGCGGTCACCATGATCACCTTTGCTGCAGGGTTTACTCCGAGAATGGTTTTGAGAGCCATCATCCCGTCCATCTTTGGCATGATGATGTCCATCAGCACGATATCCGGTTTTGTCTTCAGGTATAACTCAACCGCCTGTTGTCCGTCTTCTGCCTCACCGACCACCTCAAATCCTTCTTCAGTCAGGATGTTCACCAGTATGGTTCTCATGAACCGGGTATCATCTATAACTATGACCTGAACCATACCAACCCTCTGTTATATATATGCAGGTTCATCACCCTGACATTGTGTTTTTGACTGTATTATGCTCCGGATGCTGGTTTCATCCAGTTCAAAAGAGATTCCGAGCACTCCGGTCGGCACTTCATTTTCAATGATCGGAACCGTCCATGATATCAGGGCCCTGCAGATATCTCCTGTCCCGCAGGGATAAACAGCACATTCCTTCTTCCCGGCGAGTGCTTGATCACACCGTTTCTTCCACTCTTCCCTGACTGAACTGTCGGTCTCTATCTCATCCACCGACGTTCCGATAAGGCTCCCCCATCTGGCTGCATGATACACATTCTGCTGGGTAAAGAGATAGTTCGTATCAACTGCCCATATCCGTGCCGGAAAGGAGTTCATAAGCGTTGAGAGGAAGGCCTCCCGATCTGAGAGAATGTTTCTGAGGAGTATCTGTTCGGTCAGGTCAATTCCCACTCCGACAAGACCACCGATCCTTCCATCCGAAGTTCTGACCGGCTGGCGGCGGAAGAATATGTTCCTGGTCTCTCCAGCCTTCGAAGCGATCTCCTCAATGTTTTCCAGGAACGGGATACCATGGGTAAAAATGAGATCTTCTGACCGGTTGAAAGCCTCTGCAAGCTCTCTGTTCAGCAGGGCATCCCCGGTCTCTCCGATGATCTGGTCTGCTCCGTTTCCGCACATCTCTTCGAACAGATGATTCACATGAAGAAATTTTCTGTCTGCATCCTTCATGTAGACGATACCGGGGACGGTTGCAAGAATGGTTGAGAGTATCTGGTTGGTCTGGGTGATCGCATCACTCTTCTTTTTCAGCGTGATATGGGTCCCGATCCGTGCCAGCATCTCACGGGTTTCAAAAGGTTTTGTCAGGTAATCTCCTGCTCCAAGCCTGAACGCAAGTTCCTTATCCTGCACCAGTCCGAGCGCGGTGACCATGATGATCGGGATCTGGTTGTATCGCGGATCTTCTTTTAAGGTTCTCAGAAGATCAAACCCCGAAGCACCGGGCATGATAACATCAAGGAGAATCAGGTCTGTATCCGGGTGTTCCTGCAGTCTTTCCAATGCCTTCTCCGCATCTTCTGCATCAGAAACCTCATATCCCTCCATCGTCAGCCGGTTTTTTAGGAATTCCCGTATGGCGGGATCATCATCGACTACCAGGAGCCTGGCATCCGGGGGTACCATAGTACATACCTGTTCGTGAAAGGTGATAATCCTGAGTGATTCGTATGGCCATAGGTGAAATCACCGGTGCCGGTCCAGTTCCTCATTACATAACTGGTCACAGAATCCGATGTCCGGATGGGTCCGTGGCACATGTTCCCAGGTAATATGTGAAAACCGGGAGGCAAGGGCCATAACCTCATCATACAGGGCTTTCAGGTGAGGTTTATTAATTCGGTATGCTCCGGTTATCTGCCTGATGACCAGCTGACTATCTGAATACACATGTATCGTCTCTTTTGTCTCTTCAGATGCCCGGGTAAGTGCGTTTATCATGGCAGTATATTCAGCAACATTATTGGTGGTCTGACCAAGAAAAGAGACAGAAGAAGTAATACGGATGCCTTTGTCATCTTTTATCTGATATGAACAGGCAGCAGGACCGGGATTGCCCCGTGATGCTCCATCGGTAAATATCGAAAACATTGAGTATACTGATACCCCGCAGCCCCTCTTAAAGACCTGTGATGCATCACGACCACCGGACCAGCCACCCAATCGTGGCACATACTTGAAGAGCTCTCAGGATTACTGGTACAGGCAGTTGTATGAGTATTCCGGAGCTCGCCCTGATGGGTTTTATAATTGGTCTGACCGGTGCCCTCGCTCCCGGTCCCACCCTGATTGCAACCATCCGGTCTGCCCTCCATATCGGCTGGACTGGCGGACCACGGGTAACTCTTGGACATATCATTGCTGAAATGGTCATTGTGGTGCTCATCGCCGCCGGTGTCTCCTCGTTTCCTGATAACCTGCGTCCTGCAATTGCCGGGATTGGTGGCTCTGCCCTGATAGTATTTGGCGGCATGACGCTTCTCGGAGCACGGGGAGCAGTCATCTCCTCTGATATCAGTATGGAGCACACATCAGGCCCGGTGCTTGCAGGACTCCTGACCAGTGTTTCAAACCCCTATTTCTGGATATGGTGGTTTTCCGTTGGCAGCGCTTTGCTTGTGAGTTCCCTGACCCAGGGATTTGCCGGACTTGTTGCATTCATCGCCGGTCACTGGGCAGCAGATCTGGGATGGTTCACCCTGGTATCTGTCAGTATTCACCGGAGTAAGACGATGCTCAGCGATCGGATGTATCAGGGTATTCTTGTCTTGTGCGGGGTATTGCTGGTTATCTTTGGCATCTGGTTTCTGGTTCAGGCACTTCCGTTTCTATCCGTGTGAGTCTGGTTCAGATCGCATATCATATCTACTTATCAGGATAATCAGTCATATACCAGAATGAACCGGGCTTTCCTCCAGGTTGTCCTGATATCCCTGGCAGGTTTACTAATTTTTGGCGCAGTCCTGACTTTTATCAACACCACTGTGAAAGAGGATGAGATGCGTCAGGATCTTCTCACTGATACCAGGATAGCGTCAGTCGGGATAGTCAGGGAAGATCTGTATCAGCTTGAAGGGACGCTCACGGACCTGAATACCCCTGCATATGGCCGTATTAAAAAATATCTCACTGATGTGGCCGAAAGGCGTCCCCAGTCACGATTTGTATATCTGCTCGGGCAGAACCCTGACGGGGAACTTATATTCCTGGCCGACTCTGAACCAGAGACTTCAGACATGTACTCATATCCCGGTCAGGAATATACCGAAGCATCAGACATTATCAGGAACATGTTCACCCAGCAGAGAGAATCTGTTGAAGGACCCCTCTCAGATCGGTGGGGACGATGGGTGACCGGTCTTGTCCCGATATATGGTCCGGACAATACTGAGGTCCGGGCCGTACTTGGCATTGACATTGATGCAACATCCTGGGAACAAGGGGTATTAAAGGCAGTCTTAATTCCGGTCATCATCACGGCTCTTCTCTGTCTTCTTATGTTCATTCTCTCAATCCTCTGGATGCGAAAAGAACGGGAACGGGAGTTGTTATCCCAGGCAGAAGCGAAGGCCCGGGAACAGGCTGATAAACTTGCGAGGCAGAATGAGGAACTGAAAAAAGTAAAGGATGAACTTGCTTTGCTGACCTCTGATCTGGAAGGCAGGGTATCAGAAGGAACGGCTGAGATCCGTAAGCTGAATGAGGAGTTGAAAGAACATGCGCAAAAGGTTGAAGCTCTTCTGATTCAGAAAGATCAGTTTATCTATCAACTGGCCCATGATCTCCGGACGCCCCTGACTCCCATGGTTGCCATTCTCCCTCTGGTAAAAGAGGCAATAAGCGATCCGGACTCTCAAAGTCTTCTTGACATGTTCCAGAGGAGCCTCCAGTACATGCAGCAGATGGTTGAGAACATCCTGGAACTTATCAGGTTAAATGGGCATCATACCATCGATGATTTTGAAGAGATGAACCTGAAAACCCTGATTGATGAGGAAATTCGGGCAAACTCTTTTATGGCCGATGAAAAAGAGCTACAATTTTCAAATGAAGTTCCCCCGGATGTCGTCCTTTATCTGTCCAGGGTGTATTCGCATCAAATCTTTCGAAATCTCCTCAATAATGCCGTAAAGTTCAACGCCTTTAAGGGATCGGTATCTATCCGATACCATGAATCTCCATACGGGCATGAGATCTCAATTCAGGATACGGGTATCGGCATTCATCAGGATGATATATACCGGATATGGGATGAATTTTTTATCTCTGACACCTCACGCCATGATCCTGAATCAAAAGGTCTTGGGCTCTCGATAGTCCGAAAGATAGTCGAGCTTCATGGGGGAACCATCTCTGCCGAAAGCCCGGGTACCGGAAAAGGTACCACATTTACTCTAACCCTCCCGAAAAGACGGAATATAAAAAAGGAGTAAATAGATAGATATTTATGATTGGGGTTCCCTGACTTCTTCCTCCAGTGGAAAAGAAGGGGTTAATAAATCCTTCCGGGCGCAACCATGTCACCCATTCTCATGATCATCCATGAATCCGTCAATCGTCCGCTTTAAGAATTTCCTGACTTTTTCTGACTCGGTAAACCCCTGGTCAAGCCGGTCAACAATGGAGGTAATCATCCGGACTCCTCTCATAACCGGCTCCTGGTGTGGTCCATCCATTAAACCGGCACTCATTGATATCAGGGTGAGTGGGTTTTTGATCTCGTCATTTAACGCGGCAAGCTGAGCCATATTCTTATCTATCTGTGCAACTGCTGCTTCCTGTTCCTCAAGGAGCCTCCGTTCATGGGTTATGTCGCGTCCGATACAAAACCTGAGCACGGATGTTTCCATCTCAACAAACCGGATCTGCATGTCAAGAGATATTCGCTCCCCGGCCGGTGTGAAGAACCGGAAGACAAACCTGCTCCCTTCAGGTGTTGGATGACTCCAGTGTTCAATCAGTTTTTTGCAGTCCTCCATCTCTTCCATGCACATGGGAAGGCTGGTAAGGGGCACCCCCACAATCTTTTCGGATGTAAGCCCGGTGAGTTCTTCAAATCGCGGATTACACACCAGGATCCCTTCTTCGTCACCGATAATAATGGGGTTCGGTGCAGATTTGAAGAGTGCCTCCCACCTGATATAGACTGCATCAAGTCGTCTGTTTACCTGGTCCAGGTTTTTTTTCAGATCCTCTGAAGTGCCATTATCTCCGGGTTCTGAATCGGTATCTTTCATCATCATGTCATGTCTTTTCCTGTCCGTCTGCAATCGTTTGGATGTGCATCAATCGATATCGAATCGGCTGGCGGTTCAGCTTTATAAATTCTATTCCTTCTGTTCTGTAAATCTGAAATGTTCATGGGGTATAGTCATCTCAAATCTGACTCCCTGACCATAGATACCATTTTCGACAATGGTAATGCCGGTGATAGCCAGGATCTCCCTGATTAAGAACAGGCCAAGACCGGTATTTTTTCCATATCCCCGCAGGAATATCTGTTCTTTCTCGTTATCGGAAATTCCCTGCCCGTCATCTTCAAACACTAAGAGGCATGCCCTATCGGTTTTGTCTGCATGTAATCTGATGGTGGTGACATGATCCCCGTGGCGGAGAGAATTATCAGCAAGATTGTAAAATACCTGGTAGATGAGGGCATCTGCGTACACTTCAAGAGATGGAATGTCACTCTCTACCTTCAGGTCAAATGATACCTGCCGAACTGCCCGTTCAAATAATTCACGGACATTATGCCATGCCGGTTCATGTATGCCAATCTCCTGGTATGCTTTACTGAAGTCGATAAGTTTTCCAATATCCTGAATAGCGTTCTTCTGAAGGGCAAGGATCTCTTTTGTTTTTGGATCATGAGATTCACTATCAGCAAAAAACCGGAATCCGTCAATTACGGTTACTTTATTCCTGATATCATGCCTGGTCAGGGAAGAGAGCAGCATCAGTTTATTTGCCAGTTCGGATTGTTTTTGAATGGCTTCTTTTAAGTCTGTGATATCTCTGATGGTTTCAATGGCTCCAATCATGGCCCCTTTTGAATCATAGAGCGGTCCTGCTAATGCCCATTTATATCTTATTTTCCCTTCCTGGCCATGATAAATGACTTCCGCAGAATAAATGCCATTCTCTTCCATGACATTTGTGTAATATGCCGATATATCAAGATCAGGCCGGATTATCTTATCAATGAGCATGGGCCGTTCTTCCCCATATACTGCCCGGGCATGTGAAATCATACCTGCCCTGATCTCCTCTTCGGATTTGCCAGAGAAAATCATCATGGCCTTGTTCCATGCAAGGACTTTTCCGGAAGTATCAATCACAAACGTGGGATCCGGCAGGCTGTTAAGGATACAGGACAGGAGATTTAACGAATCGGAGAGTGCTTCCTTCTCAAGGGTAAGATTCCATACCTTAATCTGATCAGAGATATCCTGCACGCTTAAAATGAGGTATGGCTCATGATGTTCATCCATTACGATGGTCATATCATGTAATGCCGGAAATTCTGATCCATCTTTTCGAATCCGTATTGCCTCACCGGTCATATGCCCTCGTTCGGTTGCTATCCGGATCCAGACCGGGATGTCTTCCTTATAATCCGGATGGATGGATCCAAAAAATCCGTCCTTTAAAGCCTCTTCATTCGTGCATTCATGCATGCGGGCATAGGCTTCATTTACAATATGAGGGGTCTGCACCGGTCCGGCCATGATACCTGCCTGTGTGTTTCTCACAATATCAGCAAGCCGGTGGATCTCATCATGCATCCGGGTCTCTACCGTGGTATCACGGATTTGAATGAGATCCATGGGAATATCATCCAGAACAATCCTGACCTGTCTGATGTTCAGGTTGCAGATCCCTCTGCCCGGGATCTCAATTCTCTGGTCCCATTCATCTTCATCATCCGGTTTTTTGCTGAAGAGGCTTCGGATAGTGTCATTCCGGAAAAGTCCGGTCCTCTCTCCCGGATTTTCATCCCATCCGAACAAGGTATATGCAGCAGGATTTGCATGGACAACTCCATCTCCATTCCAGAGTATTATGGCATCCGACGCATTTGAAAAGAGAGAAAAATATCTTTTTTCAGATAACTCAAGTGATCTGATACTATTTCTGATGGATTCAACCATCCTGGATACTGCATCGGTGATCCGGTTTATTTCAAGGTGCCTTGAGGATCTGATCTGATGGTTCAGATTTCCGTTTGAAATTTCATCAAGGTCTGCAAGCAGCGTATCGACCGGAGAGAAGATAAACCGTGAGAGCAGGTAGGCAAGAATAAATGCCAGCACTATTGAGATCAAAAGCAGGGATAAAGCCAGAAAGAGCAGATGTCCCTTTTCATGCTGGTAATTCCTGGTGGAGAAGACCATCTTTGCCACATGATCGATGTATGCAGAGGCCGGACTTTCGTTATCGCCGCTGTCAATGAAAAAGAATCGTGTGAGGGTCTGGTTTTTTTCATCAAAAAAGTCACGACTTCCCTGTGATGTGTATATCTCCTGTGCTAGTTGTGCATCTTCAGAATCAGCAGGGACCGGGATCTCGTCCAATTGACTGATGATCATCCCGGTGCTTCCAATCAGGTCAAGGGCCAGAACCTGGGGATGCTGATTGAGAACCTCGGCGACCAGCGTGTTATATGAGAGTTCATTTCGTTCGGCAGAATAGTCGTCGTATATTCTGTACGTCGTCTCAATGAGATACTGATGGTCAGGGGTCGGCTGGTATGCAAATATTCTCCAGGGATTATCGGTATCAAACCCCCGGACTGCCCGGTCAAGCCGGAAGCTGTCGTTCATCCGCATATCAGTTATGGTCTGATAAAATGGTCCCCAGTCACTAAAATCAAGGTTCAGGTCATTTTTATTTGTTGAATACTCTGCAACACCGGATGCATTAATCAGCATGATATCAATCCGGTCCCGGTATGCCGGATCGGTCCGGTTTATGATCGCTTCAAAATTCATCTCTGAAGGAGTACGGGATGATCGCTCATACTCTTCCAGGACCAATTGAGTAACAGCAACCAGGGGCTTTTCATATGTCGCTTCCCAGAGCATCTGCCCCTTGGTAATCCGGTCAGAAGCACTCTTTAACACGAGTTCTGTCTGGTTCAGATCCTGCTGAAATCGGTCATCAATCTGCCGTGATGTCTCATTGTAATAATAACCGGTGATGGATATCAGGGAGATAAGAATAATGATGATAAATAAAGCCATCAGGCTTCGTTTCAGCGATATCCCTGAACGAGATAGAATTTTCGGAATCATTTATTAGTTATTGGTATAGGTGGTGTCCTGGATGTACAAACTGTACAGAATTCAATCGATGAATGTATACCTCTCACTTGTTGATGGTAGTTCATAAAATATGTGGTCTCTTTTTAAACTTTCATGATATCCGGCTGACTATCAGATATATGACAAGGAGTGCAGCAAGGATTCCGATGATAATGATGGGTATATGTCGTTCATATGAGTGAGGCTCTCCTGCTTTTATCGAAACCTGGAATTGTGAAAAATCATCGGAAAGATGAGATATCTGTTCTTTTACCGGAATTAACTGGGTTTCTATATCCGGTTCGTTCCTGGTTCCTGATGCCAGGGTATCTGCCATTTTTGAAAGGCCTTTATGAACTGCAGTAAGTTCAGATCTCAGGTATGAGATCTCATCATCTTTCATGGCCAGGACTTTTGAAAGGGCCTTGACTTCCTGCCTGAGCTGGTCGGTTTCATTCTTATTTCGCTCTGCTGTTACTGCATGAACCAGCCTGGACACAGCCTCCTGGCGGGTGATGCCCGACTTTACTGTCTCCTCATCAATGAACGCAAGAATCTCATCAGGAAGTCTTTTTTCAATCTTATCAACTCCCATATCATCTCTCCATCGTCGGTTCTCTCATATTCTGACTCCCCTTTTTAACGAGATTTCTGTTCCAGATTCCCCGGTTTTCAATGAGCCATTCCTGTGCCTGCATATGTTCTCCCTTCTCTGTGCTGATTCGGACATAGGATCCGTCAGCCTGAAGAACCCTGGTTTTTACGGTATCATGAAGATGAACCGGAAGGATGGTATTGATTACCTCATCCCGGATACCTGGATCAAGGATGGGGTAGAGGACTTCAATCCGCCGTTTCAGGTTTCGTGGCATAAGGTCAGAACTCCCCATCAGGACAAGGGGCTCCCCGCCATTATGGAAGTAATAGATCCTCGTGTGTTCAAGAAATCTCCCTACAATTGTTGTGACCGTGATATTATCTGATATTCCTTCAATGCCTGGACGAAGACAACAGATACCCCTGACCTGCAGATGAATCAATACACCTTCCTGTGAGGCACGGTAGAGTGCACGGATGACGCCTGCATCCTGAAGAGCATTTAATTTAAAAGTAATCCTGCCATCGCCATGTGACTTTTGCCGCTCTATCTCCTGTTCAATGAGTGCGATTATCCCTTTTTTAATCCCGCCGGGAGCCACGAGCAGATGATGGTATGCACTAAACTCTGAATACCCGGTCAGGACATTAAACAGGTGGGATACATCTGATGATACCTCTTCATTCGCGGTAAAAAGTCCGATGTCAGTGTAAATCTTGGCGGTAACGGCATTGTAGTTCCCTGAGCTCATGTGCACATACCTGACAATGCCTGTCTTCTCCTTTCTGACCACGAGACAGAGTTTTGCATGGACCTTCAGCCCCATAATGCCGAAGACCACGTGAGCCCCGGCCCGTTCAAGTGCCCGTGCCCACCCGATGTTATTCTCTTCATCAAACCTGGCTTTGAGTTCAACCAGAACAGAAACTGCTTTTCCCTGTTCACGGGCATCCAGCAGGGCCTGCACGATTGGAGAGTTTGTTCCGGTCCGGTACAGGGTCATCTTGATTGCCAGGACATCAGGATCATGTGCTGCGGCCTCTAATAACCCAATCACCGGTTGAAAACTCTCATAGGGATGAAACAGGATGATGTCCCGCTGCTTTATGGCATGAAAGATATCCGGATCCCGGTCCAGACGGTCGGGCACAGATGGGGCATATGGAGGATCTTTCAAATCAGGCCGGTCGAGGTTCATCATGCAGAAGAGATCTGCAAGGCCGACCGGTCCCCTGA
>CAYWHV010000059.1:0-10768 GCA_964458045.1 uncultured Methanospirillum sp. | reverse complement strand
GTACAACTCCTGGCGGAGCATCGGTCTATGTCGATGGGGTTTTTTCCGGGACGACAAACACGGTGATAGGTAATATCCCGCCTGGAAAACGTCGTGTCCTCATTACCAAGGCAGGATATGAAGATTTTGAACAATGGGTCGTAGTCAGTAATCGTCAGGTAACGGTAATTGAAACGGCGCTGAAACCGGTGACAAAAATATCTGACGGAGCACTCGTCATCACGTCAGATCCCCCGGGTGCCTCAGTATTTCTGGATGATCAGTTCAGAGGAACGACAGAGACCGGCAGGCCACTGGAGCTGACCGGTATCAGTCCAGGTCAGCACACCGTGTATATAAGTATCAGAAATTACGAGGATTATTCCACTTTGGTTGATGTGAGAGCTGGTGAGGTAACACCGGTATCAGCCAGACTGAACCCAAGCCCCATGCCGCAGGACTGTGGAAAACTTATCCTGAACACCGAACCTGCCGGTGCAGAGATATATATTGATGGCTCCCTTGTGGGAGTTACGCCGGCAACCATTGACACCGTCTGCACAGGGAAACATACCTACCGGTTGTTCCTCTCCGGATACCAGGACTATTCATCACAGGTAGAACTGATCCCCGGCCAGGTTCTTCAGGTAAATACCGTAATGACACCAGAACCGGAAAAAGCAGAAGGGACTCCGGGACCGGCAATACCTGTTATTATCGCAGTTCTGGCAGTTGTGCTGGTGCTCTTTTCTAGAAGAGTGTGAGAACAGAGATCCCTTCTCTTATCTTTCCGTGCTGATATATACCGTGCCGGGCAATATGTAGAGAGTTTAGATCAGGGCATGGGATATGAGGTTTTTATCGACCTCTCATAACACCTGAAATTTCGGAGTTTTTCATGCAGGATAATCCATCTATTCAGTTTGATGATCAAAGACTGGCAAAACGTCACCAGCTTATCGAGGCCGGGGTACCGATGTATCCTCATGAGTTCAGGCGTTCGCATACAATAGCAGAAATCAGAACAGAATTCAGTGAAGCAGGGCATGATCCGTCATCAGAGCAGGTAACAACGGCTGGCAGATTATATGGGGTGCGGGATCACGGGAAGACATTCTTTGCTGATCTCCGCGATGAGACCGGAAGAATTCAGTTGTATATTCGCAAGGATGCTCTCCCTGAAGGGAGATTCCAGATGTTTAAATCCTCAATTGAGAGAGGGGACATCATTGGAGTAACGGGGAGAATTTTCAAGACAAAAGTCGGGGAAATATCGATCTTTGTTGATGATTTGATCCTTCTAACCAAGACCCTCTGCTCCCTGCCGGAGAAGTTTCATGGTCTGACCAACCTTGAGAAACGGTACCGGCAGCGGTATCTGGATCTCATTGTCAATGAAGAGAGCCGGGAGACCTTCAGGACACGGAGCAGGATCATATCTCTCCTAAGAAATTACCTTACCGGGCAGGAATTTCTTGAATTTGAAACCCCGACCCTTCAGCCACTCTATGGAGGAGCAAATGCACGCCCCTTCACAACCTTCCACAATTTCCTCGGGCAGAAACTCTATCTCCGGATTGCTCCCGAATTATACCTAAAGAGACTGGTTGTAGGTGGCTTTGAAAAAGTTTTCGAGGTTGCTAAAAACTTCAGAAATGAGGATATTGATACCAGCCATAACCCCGAATTTTCCATGGTTGAAATATACCAGGCATATGCTGATTACACTGATATGATGAAGCTGACCGAAGGCATCATCAGCAGTATTGTTCAGGAAGTGACCGGATCACATGAGGTGGTTTTTGAGGAGGACACCATCTCATACTCTGCACCATGGCGGGTCATGAGTATGGAAGAGGCGGTCAGGACCATCGGAGGGGTTGACATCTTTGCTCATGATCCAGAGAGCCTGAAAAAGATTGGGAAAGAGAAGGGTGTCGATGGTGTTGACGATGTTCACACGCAGCGGGAGATGCTGGTCCTCTTTTTTGAAGCCCTTGTCGAGGATAAGCTGATACAGCCGACATTCATCACCGACTTCCCGGTTGAAAACTCACCACTTGCAAAGTCTCACCGGGTAAAGGAGGGATTTGTTGAACGGTTTGAACTGTTCATTGCTGGAATGGAGCTTGCCAACGGGTTCTCGGAGCTGAATGATCCCCTGGACCAGATGCAGCGGTTTGAGGCCCAGGAAGAGAAGCGGCGGCTTGGTGATGAGGAGGCCCAGATGCATGATTATGACTTTGTCAATGCTCTTGGGTATGGCATGCCCCCGACTGGCGGCGTCGGAATTGGTATTGACCGGCTTGTTATGCTTATAACAGGAAACACTTCAATTAAGGAAGTGATCCTTTTCCCATCCATGAAGCGGGAAGTTATAACTCCGGCTGAAGAAGAGGAGACATCCTCTGATTAAGTTGAAAGGGATAAGATTTTTTTATCCATTCTCTTTTATTTCGCAAATCATTTCAAATCCGGAAAGCTTTTCGTTTTATCTACTCGTTTTACCTCTTCTCTAAATTTACATAAACGCACAGCTGCTCTAATATTTTTTAGAAAATATTATACGTCAATAAAAAATATCCTTGTCATATTGTACATGGCATAAAACAGGTGTCTTACGGGAGAACTGCCCCTGCATAATCCGATGATTTTATCTGAAGCGGGATTTTTGGATAAATGCGGAATTAAAAGAATATGCAGGAGTTTTACCATGGGGTCAATAGTATAGTTGGGGGTTAGGATGCGATGAACCGGAACATATCAAAACGAGTGCTGACTGCGCTCTTATGTATTCTCTGTTGCTGCGTCGTAATGGCAGATAATCAGGAAGAAAGTCCTGCTGATATTTCTGCACATCCGGTGCAGTTTATCGAAAACGCCGGACAGGCACATGAAGATATTCTCTATCAGGTGAAAAGCTCTGAATTTTCATTTGATTTTACCAGAGATGCACTTCTGGTAAGTGGTCCGTCTGAGGACTGTGAGGATTGTGGAGAAAATGTCACTACTCCGGTTATTGTGACCGTTGCAGGTGCTGAAGAGAATGTCACCGTTGAGGCATTTGACAAACTTGATGGATATGCCAACTTCCTCATCGGTCAGAATGAGTCTGACTGGCAGCAGTATGTTCCCTGGTATGGGGGCATCCGGTATGTCGATATTCTTCCTGGAATTGATCTCTCCTATTCCGGGAAACAGGGTGTTCTCAAACGGGAGTTCACCGTCCGTGAAGGTGCTGATCCCAGTCTAATCCGGTTGATATATGGAGGAAACGAGGGGTTATCGCTTACAGAAGATGGTTCCCTGCAGGTGAGTACATCGTTTGGCAATCTTACCGAGCGTGCTCCGTATTCCTACCAGATAATTGATGGTAATACCATTGAGGTCGGGTCATCATATCGGATATTTGAAAATGGTGAGGTCGGGTATACTATTGGAGAATATGATCCTGCCTATCCGCTTATAATTGATCCGTACCTTGAATACTCCACTCTTCTTGGGGGAACCCTGGAAGATTATGGTATGGATATTGCCAGGGATTCTTCAGGGGATGTGTATGTGACCGGTTATACATCGTCCTGTAATTTTCCGATTAACCAACCTTTAGTCACACCATATCCGTTTAAATTTAATGGATCATACTGTCACAACAGCAGGGATGTCTTTGTCACGAAAATAAAAACTAACCAGACAACTGGAAATGCGACGATTGATTTCTCTACCTACCTGGGAGGAACAAGTTCTGATTTTGGCCGGGGAATTGCTGTTGATTCCCTGAATAATATCTATATTGCGGGGGATACTTTTTCAGAAGATTTCCCTTATGTGTTTCCTTTTGAACTTGGGGATCGACTACATGGTTCAAATGATGCCTTTGTTATTAAACTCCGTTCTGATGGAGCGAATATCTGGTGGTCTGACTATCTTGGAGGAAATTTTGCCGACCGGGCGAATGATATTGCACTTGATAGTCTGAATGCCGTATACCTGACCGGTCAGACAGTAGGGAACAGCCCTTACAAGAAAAAAGAAGAAAGATTCCCAACGACACCATATGCGTATCAGACTGCACCAAATCCGGATGCAGTCATGGGGGATGCATTTGCAGTGAAAATTAGTCCTGATGGGAAAAAACTTGAATACTCTACCTATATATCTGGTTCAGGGCAGGATTATGGGAATGGAATTGCCGTTGATGGGAAAGGAATGGCGTACATTGTAGGAACGACGAGCTCGACCAATCTACTGCTTGCAGAAGTACCATATTATCAGAAAAACATCAAAGGAGGACAGGATGCCTTCCTCTTTAAGATGAATTTCCAGGCAGGACTACAACCGGTATATGCCACATACCTGGGAGGCAACACAGGGTATGATTATGGTGAGGCTGTTGCTGTCGATTCTGCAGATAGTGCATACGTAACAGGGGCGACTGCATCTAATGATTTCCCCGTCTGGCCTGTGGGACAAGCGATGCAGAATGAGAAAGGCTGGCCGTATGATGCCTTTGAGAAGGATGCATTTGTTACAAAATTCAGCTCTGATGGGGAGACTCTTTTATATTCAACGTATCTTGGCGGCAGTATGGATGACTGGGGATATGACATAAAAGTAGATGACATAACACGAGCTTATGTTACAGGATATACTCGTTCACCCAGTTTTCCGAGAGTAAATCCAATTAAATACTACTCTAGTGGACAGGACGCCTTTTTTACAATCATAGATGATAAAGGCAGATCTGCAGTATTTTCAACAACATTTGGAGGGTACCGGGATGAAGTTGGCAGAGGAGTTGCGATTGCCCCGAATGGGAATACCAGTTTTGTAACCGGATATACGAGTTCACCAACGATAAACAACTTAATTTGCGGTGATGACTGTGAAAAAGATGCCTTCCCTGTGTACAAATGGATTAATCAGTCAATTTATGCGGGAAGAACATACAATGGGGGTAATTTTACCGGAGATTTCCAGGGGAGTTTTGATGCATTCGTGGTAAAGTTTGGTCAGCCCTCGCTTATTCCTTCAATGAATGCATCTCCAATTTGTAGTTCGCTTGATGAGTGGGGAAACCGGACAGTTACCTTTAATGATACTACGGTGGGTTCAGGTAATATTCTTAACAGGCTTTGGAACTTTGGTGATAGAACCCCGATATTTGATTCCGGTTCTGAGCCTAAATATGACCTGGAACATAATTATTCAACACCAGGTCAGTATGATGCCACACTCACAGTATACACCTATTCAGATATTCTGGTAAGTGATCCGTTGAGAATTACCGTGTGTCCTGACAGAATGAGTGATAACTATACCATTGTCGGATATAGTAACGCAACCGATCCAAATGGTATTATTGATGTTCCGAAGGGTCGGGAAATCACCTTTAACGGGTTTGCAACAAACTTCACTGCAACTAATTATAAATGGGTCTTTAATGATGGGACAAGAAATGAGACCGGAGCTTCTCCAACTGTTCGTCATACTTTTACAAAGCAGGGAACTTTTTGGGTAAACCTTACGGCAACAACCGGGACATGCTGTGATGAACGCATTACTCACAGTTCAAAACAGATCCGGGTGTTGGCCCCTCCCTGTGCCCAGTTTGTAAATAATACTACAGCGACAAGTCTCTCACCATGTGCACCAAGATGGTATGGTTTTGATGACAGAAGCAATGTTGATGCGACATGTGGGGCACCGACAGCATGGCAGTGGAATTTCGGAGATAACTCTGATAATGCAACAATTCAGAATGTAACTCATCGGTACATATTACCCGGAAAGTATACCGTTACCCTGACCGCTTCCAATGTAGCTGGTTCAACTACTGCGCAAAAGAAAGAATATGCAACTGTGTATGGTGATGTAAAAGCTGGTTTCTCAGCATCCCCATTAGAAGGAAAAGCTCCTTTGAAGGTGTTTTTCACTGATAAATCTGAGGGAACGGTTATATCACACGATTGGGTTTTTGGGGATGAACAGCCACCAATTCATAACTATACTCCAAACCCCTACCATATATATGAAAAGCCTGGACAATACACAGTGAATCTCACAGTGACCTCTATATGTGGAGATCCGTCATCATCTTCTTCCGAAAAAATTGATTATATCACCGTCAATGGAAACCTGAGTCCCATAATATTATTTGGGAATAGCACATTCCCCCCGACATCAGAAAACCCGGTTAATGGAACCCCGGTTCTCAATGTCACGTTTCTTGGAAACACTACCGATGGCTCCCTGATAGATTCTGCGATCTGGGACTTTGGGGATGGAAATACCACGACTCAGACGAGGGGAACTAATTGGCCATCAGATAATACTTGGATTAATATTTCCTCTCATAAGTATTATGCATATAATGATTACACCCCGGTTCTGCAGGTTACAAACACCACATATGGGAGTGACACGTCCGGAAACCGGTATAAAAATTGGATAGGTGTTTATCCACCGATTATTGTGAACTTTAGTGCAACTCCTCCTGATGGTATCGTTGGGCAGAGTATTCTGTTTACTGATCAGTCTTCAGGCTCTCCGGTTGATTGGAACTGGCTTTTTGGTGATGCAAGCCGGAATGTTTCTGGTTTATCTTCTGTCAGTCATGTATTCAATTCATCGGCAACATACAATGTGTCTCTTACAGCATGGAATAAATATGGAGCAACAGGAATCGGTTATCGGAATGTCACCATTACATCCGCCGATACCAGTGGCCGGGTATTGACTGTTCCGCAAAATGTCAGTCTCATCACCGAGGCTCTGAATTACCGGGTTTTGAATGTTGTCCTGGATAGAGCAGATTATGGTCTTTCATCGTATACAGTTAAAATCGACTTGAATAATTCTGCCCGGGCACATATCAGGGACTGGGCCACGAAACCATCCTGGGCAGATCGTTTCTCCTACTCGGTTAGCCCTGCTTTTGATTCGATTACCTTGGCCGGCTATAAAGAGAGTGGGAAGCTACCAACAGGCTCCAGAAATGTTTCATTAGGAAATATCAGTTTGGCTGGTGTTACGACCGGAGCTGCGAACCTGACATTGAACAGTTCATCAATTGCCATGTATGGTTCATCATTCATGGTCTTGTCAGGAGTTACAACAGATATCCATGTTTATGATGTACCTCCGCTTCCAGGTTACACGAACCGTCCTGGTGATACCTGGCCTCCAGGGATTCACGACGGACTGATAGATGATTTCAACGGAGATGGAGTGGTGGACACAAAGGATGTAACTGCGTTCTTTAATGCATGGGTTTCCGATGGTTTAGATGGAATGCCAATACCACCGTTTGACTATAACAACAACGGCAGGAGGGATGTTGATGATGTTGTTGAATTTTTCCACCGGATCTGGTAGTTTGGAGAAGAACAGATGAGCAGGAGTACATGATAATGAAGAGCTTCATGGGAAAAATTTTGAAAACTAGGAGGATGCGGAATTATGTTTAAAATAATTGGAATTCTGGCTTTAATTGGAGTAATGTGTATTGCATGTGTGAATGGTGCAACGGTTGTTATCCCTTCTACACAGATTGCGAATTGCTATGCAAATGATGGAGAAACAAGTAATGTTACTTTATATCTTGATCAGGCAAAAGATGGCCTTTCCGGATATAAAATGACTATATGTTTTTCCATTTCCGGAATAGCAAAAATTAACTCAGTATCTTTTCCTGAATGGACCAATACAACATATAATGTTGTTGGGACCCTGCCTGGGCAGAAAGTGACATTAAGTGCAGCTGATTTATACCAGAAAATCCAGCCGGGTTCTAAGAAAGTCCCTCTCTGTACTCTAGATATTTCCGGAATTACTTTCGGTACAACATCCCTGAGTGTCGAAGTTACAGAAATGACAAATGATTATGGGAAATCAATTCCAATCACTCCATACCCGTATTCGTCAATAATTGTGTATTCAATTCCACCCTTGCAATCATCCCTGGATGCACCCAGGGATATGAATCATGACGGATTTCTTGATGACTTTAATGGAAATCGTGTCATTGATATGAATGATATTGTGGTATTTTTCCAGGCCTGGAGCTTTGGGGTCACCAACAGTCTTCCAGTCGCCCCATTTGATTATAATCTGAATGGGAGAATAGATGTGAATGATATTGTGGCATATTTCAATCTCATCTGGAATACCACTTAAATGGAGACATCATGACTGATAAATTTCTTAATTCAATCCTGGCGATTTTCATGATCGCCGTGGTTTTATGCGGCACAGGTTATGCTGAAAAGATCACACTCAGTGATATTCAGATACAATCAATCGGACAGGTCGTTGAAATACCTGTTGTATTAGACTCTGCGCCTGCTGGAATATCAGGATATAAATTTTTAACTTCCTTCAGTCCATCAGGAATTGCACGGGTATCCACGGTAACAATGCCTGATTGGGCATCGGTGAAAGTAATTGAGGGGACTCCTGGTGAATCTGCATTAATTTCAACTGTTGACCTCAGTATGAAAGTAGAAGCAGGGTCAGAACCAGTTACGATCTGTAATTTGGGTGTGGAAGGGATTACAAATGGCGTAACCACCCTGAATATTGTGATCACCGAAATCACCGATGACAATGGTAACCCCATTTCTGTAGAACTTACTCCTGCAACCATCACGGTCGGGGGCCAGACCACAGCACCAGTCCCGGTACAGACACCACAATCCACCTCTACCCCTGTACCCACACCAGTGGCAACCCCGGAAATTCAGGAAAATACTCCAGTAGTTGAAGTCACACCTACCGTGACCCCTACACCGGTTCCGACGGTCGTTGCTGATTTTGTCGCTCAGCTTCAGGAGGGTTCTGCTCCCATGACTGTTTTCTTCACTGATAATTCCACTGGCTATCCAACGAAATTCATGTGGAACTTTGGAGATGGTTCGAGTGACAACACGTCTCCTCTTCAGAATCCGCAGCATATTTACCGAATCCCTGGAGTATACACGGTATCACTCACCGCTTCAAACAGTGAATATTCCAATACCACAGAAAAATCAGGTTTTATCACGGCAAAGCCGATGCATCTGCCTGACCGGGGAGCAAAAAACAATGTTACGGTTTTTTCAGTCCCGAAGGGAGCAGAAGTATACCTGAACAATGCTTACCAGGGAGAAACCCCGGCACATCTTACCAATCTCACTTCCAGAGATTATCAACTCCGGCTCCACAAGGAGGGGTATTACGATGTTGTATCTCCGATCTCAGTTCTTGATGATGTCCTGCCAACCTTCATCTCCGGGTTTGTGATGACGCCACACCTTGCTGAGATTGGAGAATTATCTGCAAACCCGGCACAGACCGGTGCAGCATACATCGTTTCATATCCGGAACTCGTCAATGTCACGATAGATGATACTCCTGTGGGAAGGACGGATATCATGGTTATGAACCTCGCTGTCGGAACGCATAATCTGACCTTACAAAAGGAAGGTTATGAACCCTGGAATGATACTCTTGAGATAAAGAATGGCCTTGCGGTGATACAGACGTATCATTACGAGGAACCATACTTCTCTCTGAACAGGACGGTTGAATATGTTCAGTATCCCTGAACTATCACCCCTTTATGAGATATTTCACGGCAATTTCAACTCCATCATGCATGATGGGACGGATCGGTGAATGAAATGAAAGGACTACAATTAAGCATCTGTGTACTCTTCCTCCTTCTTTCTCTGGGGGCTGCGGTTCACGGAGCTACATTATCCGCAACAGACCTGACTCTTGCTTCATCCGGTTCATCAGGAACTTTGGATATACAGCTTGATCAGGCCACTACCGGATTAGCCGGATATCAGCTTGAGGTATCAATAAATCCTGCAGGTACAGCAGAATTTTCATCCGTGAATTTTCCTGCAACCTTAAGCTTGAATTCTGCATCAACGGTTCCTGCTTCGTCAGTTAATATTGTTGCAGTGGATCTTATGGACCAGATTAAAGTCGGAGCAAGTTCGGTAAAATTGGCAACGCTTAACGTGCAAGGCCTTGCTGATGGTTCTTCCGAAGTTCAGATTGCAATTACCGAACTGACAGATGACGGTGGAAATCCTGTTTCTTCATCCATAGAGCCAGGGCATGTTACCGTGGGCTCTGCGGTACCGACACCAACACCGACTGGTGAGCCGACCCCTGTTCCGACTACTCCGGTCCCGACACCCACACAAACAGGTGGGCCAACTCCTGTCCCAACTACTCCTGTCCCAACTCAAACACAGGTGCCAACCGTAGAGCCGACATCAATCCCGACAGAAGAGCCCACTCATATACCATCAGTGGAACCGGATCCACTGGTTGCAGCATTTACTGCACAGCCTATGACCGGAACACCACCGTTGACCGTGAAATTTACGGATCATTCCACGGGCAGTCCTAAGAAATGGAGATGGGATTTTGGTGACGGCACCACCTCGACAGAACAGAATCCCCGGGACCATGTATATGGGGGTATAGGCCGGTACACGGTTACCCTTGAAGTAATCAGCGATAATTTCTCATCGGTTGAGCGAAGACCGGAGATCATCCGTGTTGTTGGTGACTACCCGATCGGTCCGTCCGGATTTGCGATGGTAACTTCAGAGCCATCCGGGGCAACAGTAAACATGAGTGGGGTGTATCTTGGCACTACACCCGCAACTCTCATTGTTCCGGCTGGTTCCCGCTCACTCACTTTTGAGAAAGAGGGGTATCAGAAGAAGACTGTGAATGTGACGATACGACCGAATGAGATGAAGCTGATTCCAAAGGTTATGCTGAA